>JAAHHL010000190.1 GCA_010672185.1 Caldora sp. SIO3E6
TCTTGGTTCTCATAACCAAGGGCTAATGACTACCCACTGATGCGGGGACAGGAAGATGAGAACTATTAGCAAATCAGGATTAGGTATCCTTAGCAGTACAACCGCTACAACATAAGAATGCCTATAAGTGGCACGATTACATACTTTATCCACCATTGAATATTTATTTTTACTAAAGAATTGCCTTCAGCCGCAGAATCCTCAAAAATTGCGCCTCTATTCTTCAGATCACGCTTCGTGTCTTCAGTTAGTCCAATATTCCCTCCCAATTGGGCTCCTTGGACATTTGCCCCACTCAAGTTGGTATTGCTTAAGTTAGTTTTCTTCAAATCAGCTTTTCGTAAGTCAGCACCTCTTAAATCAGCTCGCCGTAAGTCAGCACCGTTTAAATTGGCATCAGATAATTGAACACCGCACAACTTTGCTTCTGTTAAATTTGCGCCACACAGCTGAGCATCCGGTAGTTTTGCTCCATTGAGCCTAGCATGGTTTAAGTCGCAACCATTCAACCAAGTGCCTCTAAGTTTGAAGTTTCTGAGATCGCGATCGCTTAGATCACGACCACTTAAGTCTTCGTGAGAAAACACTTCCGCAGGATCTAGACCAGCAAGTTTTGCTTGCACAAAAATGTCATCGTCTGGAAGCAGCTTGAGCATTGACATCAGGTGTACTCGTAAATAGAGAGGTTTTCAAAATCATCTTAACCAAAAATATTTAGTGTTACAACTTTAGTGTCATTTTTTTGGTTGCAGCATCTTGGTTAAAATTTGCTAGACTGGGATAGAAGTTAGCTCCAACGAAAGCAAACCGCCTGACCTTATTACTTAAGCTATATATCAGTTATATGAGTGATGCACCCCAAAGGATGAAAGCAATCCCCAAAATTACTGGACTTCGCGAAAAGGTACAACTAACTCAGCTAGAACTGTCACAGCTAGTTGGTGTGACAGAGACAACCATACAGAATTGGGAAAAGGGTAGAGCTGGCGTAGAGCAAATTGAAAGAGTAATTAGACTCTGCAAAGCTCTTGATTGTGAACCCGAAGACTTGATTGAATATGTACCAGCTCCGGCTTCTGAGACAAAAAAATCAAAACGAAAAAGTCGATTGGATAGAATGCAAAAGCTATCTGGTACAGACAAACCAGCTCAAGCTGCTTCATCAGAAATGTCCAGCTCAATCGAGGTGAAGTGATGCTGCATGTTGTTGTAGATGCTGATCTTGTCTTAGAGGCAGTAGTCAATCGAGCGAGATTCCAAAAAGAGTTCAGGGTTTTATGGGACATGATGGAATCACGACAGATTCAGGGGTATATAACAGAAAGTGGCTTAGATAAAATTTTTAACTATGTTAGTCAGTTACAGACTCCAGAAATAGCTGAATCAGTAGTTTTCGAGATACAAGAAATAATGCTGACTTGCTCGATTGATGGTAGCCTTATTCAAAAGGCACGCTCATGCAGTGTGATAGATTTTGAATCAGCTGTAGAGAGTGTATGTGCTCTGGCCAATAATTGTGGAGCTATTGTTACCAATAATCCTATAAATTTCATTGGAGTAAATTTATCTATCTTGTCAGTAGCTCAATTATCAAGGCGTCAGAGTTTACAAAACACTATATTAGAAGAAATACCTGAAAACTTCCAGATTAAAACAGAGGAAATGGAGTCTAAATGTGCAACTGATGGAGTTAAAGGAGCATCAGATTTAGGAAATCCCTGGAGTATCAACTCAGAATACAAAAACGATTCAGGCAAAAGTTTCACAGTTAGTAGCGATAAGCTAGAAACAGAGATTAGTAATTTTTTACAATTGCTAGATGGATTATTTTATCGTGCTGAACAGCGAAATATTCGGACATCTGAAATGCAACTTGATGAAGTTGAACTATCGGTTGATATCACTCCTAAGGGGGAAGTGAATTTAGTTGGAGCCAGTACTAAAGGTGCTATCAAGCTTAAATTCAAACGAATTCACTCTTAAGTAAGATGGTCAAAAATTATGCGTTGATTATTGGAATTAATAATTATCAAAGATTGCACTCACTAAGGTATGCTGAGCGAGATGCTGAATTGATGCGAGAGTTTTTATCTAAGGAAGCCGGATTTAATCGAGTGTTTTACTTCTCAGACAATTCTCCAGAAATCATTGCATCTGATGGTTCTCATCAATCAACACAGCCTACCTATGCTAATCTCCGCTCTTTCCTACATGATTTCTTTGAATCTCCTATGATGGATGTTGGAGATAATTTCTGGTTTTTTTTCAGTGGTCATGGTACTCGCTATGCAGCTCAAGATTATCTTATGCCCTCTGATGCAAATCCCAGAGCAATTGAGGCTACAGCAATTCCTATTTGCTATGTAGCAGAGCGTCTGCGCCGTTGTGGGGCAGATAATGTGATTGTATTCTTAGATGCTTGTCGAGATGAAGGAACTAAAGACATAAGTTTTGGTTATGAATGTTATCAAGGCATGATCACAATTGCTTCTTGTAGCCCTACAGAGAAATCTTACGAAATTGAAGAAATTGGGCACAGTTCATTCACTTATGCGTTATTGGAAGGACTACGAATTCAAGGCGAAGGTAACTGTGCTACCGTCAAGCGCTTATCCGAATATCTACGATATAGAGTTCCTGAAGTTAACCTTCAGTATCGGCGACCTAGACAAACCCCTTATATCATAGCTGAGCCAGTTACAAAATATAATCTAATTCTTTTACTTGGAGAGGCAACACTAAGAGATATTGCAGCGCTCAAAAATGAAGCTTTAACAGCAGAAGTAGAAGGACAATTAGAACTAGCGAGACAATTCTGGATTAGGATAAACATAGCTGCAGCTGGTTCGGATATGGATGCAATTGCCGCATTTTCTAGAATTTTCTCAAAAATTAACTCAGTAGAGCAATTACCTCCTGTGCAAAATACCAGTAAATCAGAATCAGGTTTGCGAGAGAGGCAGTCCAGTATTCTCAGAAACCGGATTTCTCGTGATGATTACAAAGAAATATCAGCATTTTCCCCAAAGAAACCCGGTTTCCGGACTGACGCTTTAATAGATCAATATGAAGATAAGTTTATCGAAGCTGCAAATGACTGGGATTTAGAAAGGCTGTATGCAGATTTAAAAGAAGCCAAGCAAAAACAGCCTGGGACAAAAAATAAAAAGAGACTTACAAGTATTGAAAAACTTTGTCTGCGGGGATTGCTGTGCGGCTACAGTCCTGAGAAAATAGCTAGTGTGTGCCATAGAGAACATGGCGGACTCAGAGTTGAACTAAGCAAAGGTTTGTATCGGCATGTTAAAGTACTTACAAGTCAAGAAAACAAGAAGCTAAACGACTGGAGACAAATTGCTACATGGCTGGAAGAAGCAGGATACAAAGAAAAACCTTTTCCTCAGCCTTCTGACTATTATGTGGAGCGTCCCCCCAGTGAATCTCTCTGTTACGAAACGATTGTGCAACCGAGTGCTCTAATCCGGATTAAAGCACCCCAGAAGATGGGTAAAACCCGGTTGATGAACAGGATTTTTGACTTTACCAAAGTGCAAGCTTATCAAATAGTACCTTTGAATCTTTTGATGTTCGATGAGTCATTACTCACAAATTTAGATAAATTTTTGCGCTCATTCTGTGTCAATATTGCTCATCAGCTGCACTTGCCTAATCAGCTAGATGATTATTGGGATGAAATGCTAGGAGCTGGTGGTAGCTGCACAGATTATTTTGAGCAGTATATATTACCAAGTATACATCAAGCGTTAGTGCTGGGTTTGGATAATGTTGATCATCTTTTTTCCTACGAGGAAGTTGCACCCAGCTTTTTTCGTCTCCTGCGCTCCTGGCATGAAGCAGGAAACCGGGGCGAGATTTGGGAAAAATTGCGGTTAGTAGTAGCATACTCCACAAGAGAGTATGTCACACTCAATATTAATGAATCTCCCTTTAATGTGGGGCGAGTAATTAATTTACCAGAGTTTGACAGTAACCAGCTCCAAGATTTGGCACAACGGTATGGGTTGGATTGGGATAAGACCAAAATTAATCAACTTGAGGATATGGTAGGGGGTCACCCCTATTTAGCAGAGCAAGCATTTGATTACAGTAGAAATCACCCAAACACAGAACTGGCAGAAGTTTTGCGCACAGCACCTACAGACGAGGGATTGTACCAGCAACATCTGCGGGAACTTTGGTTAAAACTACAACAAAATCCTGCTCTTGTAGCAGCAATGAAAGAGATAGTTGATACCAATAAGCCAGTGCGCGTTGAGGATAACCAAGGGTTTAAGTTAGAAAGTTTGGGACTAGTGCGCAGGCTGGGTAATGATGTGGAGCCTCGCTGTAATTTGTACCGCTTGTACTTCCGTGAGCATCTATAAGTGGGGTGACTTGATGAGCGGAGAACCGACCCTAGAGTACAAATTTCAAGTTGGAGGGACTTTACCTGCTAATGCCTCATCCTATGTCAGGCGGAAGGCGGACGATGATCTCTATAACTACTTGAAGGATGGAGAGTTTTGCTATGTGTTGAACTCACGGCAGATGGGTAAGTCCAGCTTATTAAACAGGACGATGCATCAGTTGCAGGAAAATGGTATTGCAGTTTGTGGATGGGTTGATCTTCAAGCAATCGGTGGCAATAATCCGACTGAAGAACAGTGGTACTACAGTATTATCCACAACTTAATCAAAAACTTAGAATCTTCAAAACTCCGGGACTACCTCAAATCCAACTTGAAGATTTGGTGGCACGAGCAAAAAGAGCTATCACCAGTACGAAAATTAGGTGTCTGGCTCGATGAGATATTATTAGAATCAGTTACAGACAAAAATATTATTATTTTTATTGATGAAATTGACAATATCCGTCACTTAAAATTCACCACAGATGATTTTTTTTCTTTAATTAGATCATGTTGTAATCATCGTGCGATTCAAGCGCAATCTAACCGCCTTACTTTTGTCTTGTGTGGAGTGGCTAAACCATCAGATTTAATTCAAGACCCTATACAATCACCTTTCAATATTGGTAAAGGAATTGCATTGACTCCCTTAGAATTAGCCAATACTAAAAATTTATCAGAAATTTTTATCAAGCAAGCAGCAAATCCCAGCAATCTTGTAAAAGAGATATTTAGGTGGACTAACGGCCAACCTTTTCTCACCCAACAACTTGGCCAATTGATTGCGGAAGATGGAACCAATATTCCAGAAGGTCAAGAATCTAGCATGGTTGAGCAGCAGGTGAGGAAGAAGATAATTAAAAATTGGCAGTATCAGGATGGAGCAATACTTCAGGTACACCTAGATACGATTCGCAAGCGTCTTATTGCTGATGATTGGGGAAAGTTAAAGCGGCTAGAGCTATGTCATAAAATTCTTAAATATGGCAAATTAGAAGTTAACGATAATCCTGAAGAAGCTAGCGTAGAACTTGATTTGCGTTTAACAGGATTGGTTATTAAACAGGGGCAAAAATTAAAAATTTACAACAGGATATATCAGTATATTTTTGACATTAAATGGATGAAAAAAGAATTAAAAATTTGCCGACCTTATAACGAAAAACTATTAGCTTGGTTAGTTTCAGATAAACAAGATTATTCTCAGCTTTTATATGGTGATGAATTAAAAAAACTTGAAAAATGGAGAGAAAAACAAAGACTAGGCGATCATGATCTTAAGTTTCTCGGATCTAGTGACAAATTTGACAGCAAAGCACAGGGTTTTTTTGCCCGTACAAGTAACTACGAAACTGCAATTAGAAGGATGCTATCCTGGACACATGGGAAGGAAAGTTTAAACGAAAGTATTTTTAAGATTGCATCCAATATTTTTCAGTCTCCTAAAAAACGAGGTGATGCTGAGTGGATTGATAACTTGGTACGATGGCATCTGATTGAAAATTGGGAAACCCACGAGCAAGCAAAGCCTTTAAGAAAGACTCGTGATTATCTTCTCAAAAATAGGAACTGCGATCCTTTCTGGCTACTGCTTAGCTATCAGCAAATTCTCCAAGGTACATCATTCAACCCGAGTTGTCCCGAACACCAAGAGTTGCTGAAATCAGGCTTGGTGGTTGACAAGGATGGAGAGTTAACAGTGCATAATCGCATTTATGAAGCTGTTTTTGATTCAAATTGGGTCACCAAAGAATTGAATTCTTTGCGACCTTATGCTAAAGAACTAGTTGCCTGGTTAAATTCTGATTGCCGGGACGAATCAACATTGTTGCGAGGACAAGTTTTGCAGGATTCTCTGACTTCAATCCAGGGTAAAAGCTTGAGCGAGAAGGAGGAGCAGTTTTTAATAGCTAGTCAAGTAGTAAATCTACGAGTCATCTAAATGGTACTGGAACAGCAGGAAGAACGAACAATTCGCATACTAGAAAAATTTGTCCTGGAATTGAAAAAACGGGAAAAAACTAGTACTCCCCAACTTGTCATCCAACAAGTATTATACTGGACTGACTGTCATCCTTCCCTAGTCCTAACGCTTTGCCAATTGATTCTCCAAGCTGAATCTCCAATTAATCCCAATGAAGAAAAAGTATACGTAGAACAGTTAGTCCAACAGTACTTGATTAAAAATTGGCAGACTCAGAAGGCAGCAGAGCCGCTTCAAAAGATTCACGCTAAGCTGCTCAATAGTCAAAATTGTGATCCTTTTTGGCTGCTGTTGAGCTATCAACAAATTCTGCAAGTTGATGACTTAGCATATAACAGCAGTACTGAACAGCAGGAACTATTAAGGTTGCGTTTAGTCATTAAGCGACAGGAGAAGCTAAGAGTTTATAATCGTATCTACCAGGAGGTTTTTAATTCTATGTGGCTGGAAAAGACATTGAATGACTTGCGACCTTATGCCAGAGAAATCAGCGCCTGGTTAGCTAGTGATTGTCAGGATGCATCTCAGCTTTTGCTAGGAGAAGTATTGACTGAGGCTCTGAATTGGACAAAAGGCAAAGGCAAACTGAATTTTCAGGAGAATAACTTCTTAATTGCTAGCCAAGTTTTCAACTTGCGAGGAAGTTAAAATGTTTTGGCAGCATTAATAAAATGTAGTCCTAGAATATTTTGTGGATAAAGTAATACCAGCGATCGCTTTCCAAAACTACAACAAACAGCTCAGTTGATTGACAACATTGCCAATCAACAGGTGCAGAGTAATGTCGCAGCATCGACGGCGATAATTGCTGGTAAGGTCGTCATTGGTCATTGGTCATTTGTAAGGGTTTGAGCCGTATTTACGTAAAGAGTTAGGCTAGATTTTGATAACTTGAGCTTAAAGAAGCTGGAACGGTGATTTTAATCGGCAAGGAATCTTGATAACGTCCTTTGATAGCAAGAATTTGTGCGTCAGTTAAAGGCACAAATAACACGGGCAAGTTGTGGGATACTGGTTGAGAGTGGTTTGGAGATGGTAACATTTTGAATTTTCCTCCGATGGCATGTCGTGGCAAGAACTCAGCGGAGCAGTAGTTTCTTGTGATATTTACTTATCTGTGACAGTATGCACTTTTGCGCAAGGAAAGCCTTAGTCAGTACATAGTCAATTTCCTAGACATATTTACCTGTTCTATCGTTTCCGGTAGCCTCGCAATTGTTGCAATGGCTTACCTACAGGCTTTTTGTGTGTTTATTTATGTGTCTTCTTTCATTAGTTGGGGAAACTTCTGTGTCATTAGAGTATCAAGACTCACATATAGCAACCGCCAAGGCGATTAGGACAAGGGGCTGCCATCCCCTTGTTATAGCAATGCGCTCTAGTGTATTTACAGTACAAATGCTCTAAAGCTTCTTGATAAAGCTTCCATTTATAAATGTGTCAATACACCAGCGCTCAGCGCTATAACTTACCTTACCTGAGAATGTCTTAACCGCCCTGGCAACTGCTATACAATTAGCTTTGGGCTTAATTGTACTTGAGAGATGTTTAAGTCTCGCTATAAAGACTTATCGGCTCGCCAACCCACAACCCGATAAACATCTACCATTTGCTCTTTGCCTTTGAGAGCTAACAAACCCCAGGACTCTACCTCAAACTGTTCTTGAAGGTGGACTAAGGTTTCGTAACCAATCAGGATGCGACAGTCACTAGGTTGGCGATGCTTCTCACAGCTTTCTAGGCGAGAAGCAATATTAACAGTATCGCCAATGATGCCGTACTCTAAACGGTCTTTACCTCCTAAACTACCAGCAACGATCGCACCAGTGAAAATACCAATGCGCATCTGAATATTGGGTAAACCGCGCTGGAGCCAATTCTGGTTTAATTGATTAAGGTGATCGCTAATTACTAGGGCACAAGTTACTGCTGCTTGGGCATCCGCAGCGATTTTTTGTTGGTCTTGTTGAGGAGTTGGCACTCCAAAAGCAGCAAGGAGTCCATCACCGGTAAATTTATTAACTATACCCTGATGGGCTAGTACTTCATGGGTTAGTACTTGTAGAAATTCATTTAACCACTCCAGCAACACTTCAGGATCCATGGTTTCGGAGATGGTACTGAAGTTTTTAATATCAGTGAAGAATATGGTGGCAGTGAGGCTGACTCCAGGTAACTTACCAGATTTGAGTAGGTAATCTCTTGCTTGCCACAGAGCATCAGCAACCTGAGGTGAGGTATTTTGCCCCAACAGTTTCATGACCATTTGTTGTTGTTCATGGTCTTGATGGGACTGGAAGGTGACCACAATACCGACAGTACACAAAAATCCTAAAGCAGGAGATGCCAGAGGAACCCATCCCGCCAAACTAAAGATATAGAAACAGCTACCCCAAAGTACCAGTAAACCAAGACCAGTTCCCAAAGTAACTGTCAGAGGATGACGAAAGACCCAACCCACAATTCCACCAATCAACACCCAACTAAAAATCCATAGTCCTTCTGTGGATTGAGACCAAAACCAAAATAGCCTCCGCTCTCCGGTGGCAGCATCCAGGAGTTGACTTACCATCTGAGCATGAAGGATGACCCCAGGCATTTCGTAATTTTCCCGGAGTATAGGACTGTAAGGTGTGGCAAACAAGTCTTGGAGACTAGGAGCTGTAGAACCAATGAGCACAATTTTGTCTTTTACCCAGCTAGGATCGATCTGTCCCTCCAAAACCTCCCTCAGGGATACCTGGTGTGCCAAATTCTTTGAGCAGCGGTAGTTGAGTAGAATCTGGTGACCCCCAGTTTCAATGTTGTCGTAGCCACCAGAATTTTCCTGCAAGGGTACAAATACTGATTTGCCCAGTTGAAGATAGTCTGGATTCTGTTGGCTAGGTTGAGGTGAAATACCCTGATCCTTTAAATAAGCGATCACTAAACGCAGGGAAAAAGAGTAGAGAGTGCCTGCTTCATTTTGGGCAAACAAAAGATTGCGACGGACAACGTCATCTGGATCTGTGGTTACAGTACTGAAGCCAATTTGCTCAGGGGGACTAGCGG
>JAAHHL010000191.1 GCA_010672185.1 Caldora sp. SIO3E6
TGAGACTAAGGGATTAAAAGAAGAGTAACACCTTCCCCTCAGACCTGAGATTAACTAGGTAAAATTAATCTCAATAATAGTTTGCGTAAATAATACGCAAACTATGTTTTTTTTGTCCAAAGTCCAATTGAGTTGATCGAGTCGCCTAACTCCTACCATCTTACCTGCGCGAAGGAGTTCACGCCTCACTTCATAGTCGGCGATTTCTGGTAACAATACTGTGTAGCCTTTGTTTCCCAGAGAATTGAACCAAAGTTTACACTCCTGATATATGGGGGATTTAGCTTTAGGGGTTGTTACCATTCCTAATGGACCCGAATCTAGCAGCACTATTCTTCCGCTCATAGGATGGTTTAAATAGATACGGGATCTTCTTCTAGTGCTTGGGAGAGAATTGCAGCAGTTTCTGTTTGTTCGTGTTCATCTCCCTCTTCTTCCCATTGCCTAAGCAATTCACTCAGGGCAATCTGCTGTAATGATTTCCTGATAGAGTCGGGGTTGTTGATTTCATCCATTGCCTTAGCATAAGCATCTGAGTCCACTGGCTTTTTGGTGGCGTTTTCCCGAAAGAGGCGCACCATTTGCAGTAAGTTCGGTAAATATTCTTCTGGAGTTTGCTGAATTTCAACAATTAACTTAGCCAGGAGGTGGTTATCCTGGGAAGAACCTCTTTCGGTACTAGGTGTATTGGTTAAATTACTTAAATCTTGCTCAGACATGGTTTCCTCTTAGTGGTGTTATATGTAATATCAAAACATGTCTGCTTCTAGATCAAAAAATTAGCTCTAACTTATCTCATGCAAAAGTGTTTCGTAAGTTAGTCAAAGTAATTTACACCTTACAGGCGCACACGTATCCCATTATGCAGATAATAATAGCAAAAAATAATGATAATCACAAGTGATCCCAGAATAATGAGGAGCAAGCGATCGCCTAAGCCTAACCGAGCAATATTGGGAACACCACAAGCGATCGCTCTTATCCAACCCTAGCCGAGCGATCGCGAACACTCCAGATGTCCGACTTCTTGAAGAAGTCGGACATCTCGCCTACACCGGTTAAATTGTAGTCGATCAGAAAGTTCATATCTTTGCCTGGGCTTCGATTCGCATTTTCCATGCTTTAAGCTTGGCCCGAAGTGCTTCCTGGCTTGGCTTTGGAGGCATTGCTGCAATCTTGGCAAATCTTTCTCGATTTCGTTCTTCCCAATATTGTCTAATTTCCACTGCTGTTTGTAGACATTTTTGGTATTCTGCTTCACACTCAACAGGATGAGTTTTAATGTAGACTAAGGCTGAACGAATCTGATACGGTGATCCTAAACCCGCCCCTACGGCAATTGATATTGTATGTTTTGGGCATCTAATTCACATTATGCGTAATTTACAAGTGTTGTTTCTGGCTTCTTTTTGGACTGAAGTCCTACTACTGCCAAACAATTTACAGGCTTAATGACACCAGTAAAACTAAGGGCGCATCACCGACTCTTGCGACTAATATTGTTAGCTATTTTAGGGCTAATTACCACCCTAGCTATCCCAGCTTTATCCGTTAAACAATCTGAACTTGATATTACACCAACCCCAGTAAACAGTTGGTTAAAAACCTCACAAAGAAAGTCATCTCAAGACAAATCTAACCAGATACCAGTCTACTTTAGTGGACTTAAGCTACTAACCCAGACTTTAAACTCTGGGCAGATTAATCCCCAATCTTTACTACAACAAGGCAGACAATACTACGAAGCCGAACAATTTTCCCAGGCGATAATAGTGTGGCAACAGGCGATCGCTGCCTTTGTAAACCAGGGAGATACCTTAAACCAATCCTGGGTACTGAGTAATCTTTCCTTAGCTTATCAACAGCTCGGACAATGGAAAAAAGCCCAGGAAGCTATTGACCAAAGTCTCAAACTACTGCCAAGTCTCGAAGGTGAAACTAATTCCCAAACCTACTCAGAAATCCTCGCTAAAATCTTCAACACCCAAGGTCGCTTACAATGGGAAACGGGACAGTTAGAACCAGCCTTCAGAAGCTGGCAAAAAGCCACCGTTAACTATGAACAAAGCAATAATCCTATAGGTATTATCGGTAGCTTAATTAACCAAGCCCAAGCCCTCCAATCCCTGGGATTAAGCAGTAAGGCAGAAAAAAAGTTACAAAAAGTTTACCGAACCCTACAAGCATCAGACTCCTCTCTCCAAGCCATAGGATATAAAGACTTGGGTAATGCTTGGAGACGACTTGGTAAACTGAATGAGTCGCGGCAGATTTTAGCTGAAGGCAGGAAAGTCGCTGAACTACCGACTGCTAAAGGTGCATTGTTGTTAGAATTGGGTAATACGGAACGAGCTTTAGCCCAAAGAGCGATCGTAATCGGTAAGCAATCAGAAGCTTTCTCCCATACTCAAGCTGCTATCGAATATTTCCAACAGGCTTTTGACACATCAGGACAAATCCAGGCTCCCCTCAACCAGTTAAGCCTCTTAGTAGAAACGGAGCAATGGTCAAAAGTCGCAGCGCTACTGCCCCAAATCCAGCAGTCTATTGCTAATTTACCCCCCAGTCGCACCGCCATCTATGCCCAACTCAACTTTGCCCACTCTCTAACTTGCCTCCACCCTAATCTAGATCCAGAAGCCTTATCCTGTCAAAGTCGTGAGCGCTCCGAACAGCTGAAAACCCAACCCACAGAACCAAGGATTGAACCGCCATCCTGGAAAGAGATTGCTCAAATTTTAACCACTGCGGCTCAACAAGCTCAACAACTAGAAGATCTACAAGCCCAATCCTATGCTCTCGGTCAGTTAGGAGGACTGTATGAATTGACTCAGCAATGGTCAGATGCTCATAACCTTACTCAACAAGCCCTCTTACAAGCTTACCAAACTGCTGACATTCGCTATCGTTGGGAGTGGCAACTAGGGCGTATCGCCAAAAAACAGGGAGATATTGATAACGCGATCGCTTACTATAAAGCAGCAGTGGATACCCTCAAAACCCTGCGCCAAGACTTACTGACAATTAATTCCGATGTGCGGTTTTCTTTTCGGGATAACATCGAACCCCTCTATCGAGCAATAGTAGATTTGCTCTTGAGAACTGAGGGGAACTCTCAACCACCTCAAGAAAACCTGAAGCTAGCGATTGGGGAGATTGACTCTCTTCAACTAGCCGAATTGGAAAACTTCCTCGGTTGTGACCTTTCTCAAAGAGTACAGCCTGCCCAGAAGTTTGACAACCTCGAGCAAACCGCAGCGTTTATTTATCCAATCATCCTCGAAGATAAATTAGCAGTAATCTCCAAACTACCGGGACAACCTTTGAAATACCACAGTAATCTTATTGAGCGGACTGTGGTGGAAAAGAAGCTGAGAAAGTTACGAAAAGCCCTATCCAGACGTGACTCTGGAACAGTAAGAGAAATTGCTAAAGACGTTTATCAATGGTTAATTGAACCCCTGGAAGCAGAGCTCAAAAACAGCAGTGAAGTGGAAACTTTAGTGTTTGCCCTCGATGGTGATTTACGTAATATACCTATGTCAGTTCTCTATGACCAGAAAAAGAATCAATACTTAATAGAAAAGCAATATTCCCTGGTCTTGTCCCCCAATGCCCAGCTTTTTGAGCTGCAAACTAGAGCCGAGGAGTTACAAGTTCTAGGTGCTGGTATTAGTGAGGAAATGCAAATTGAAAACCGCAATTTTCTCCCTCTCAATACTACAGCAGAATTACAGCATATTCAAAATACCTTATCTAGTGAAATACTGCTAAATTCCCGGTTTACTAAATCTAATGTGGAACAAAAACTCAACTCTAGAGCTTTTTCCGTGGTTCACCTAGCAACTCACGGTAAATTTAGTTCTGATCCAGAAGAAACTTATATTCTTGCCTATAATCAATTACTTAGAGCCCAAGACTTGCATAAATTGCTACAGAGTGACAATCAAAAAGCAGCTAATACCATAGAATTACTGGTTTTGAGTGCTTGCAAAACAGCAGAGGGAGATAACCGAGCTACTTTAGGACTAGCGGGATTAGCTGTACGAGCAGGAGTTCGCAGTACCTTGGCTACTCTGTGGCAAGTGGGTGATCAGTCTACTGTCAAACTAATGGAGCAATTCTACAACGAATTCAATAAGCCAGGAGTCAATAAAGCCGAAGCACTCCATCGCGCTCAGCAAGCTCTTTTAAATGACCACAACTATCAAAATCCCTCTTCTTGGGCACCTTATATTCTAGTCGGAAACTGGCGCTGATAAACCCCCATTTCCTGATTGTCCGTGATATCATGTCCGGTTACAATAGAGCCGTTTTGAGCAAACCGTGAAATTCCTGTAGGGACGTTTCATGAAACGTCTCTACAATGTGGGCATAGCGGGTATATCGATACCGGATTTGGTATGACTAATTGGCCCTTGCTGAATTTCGATATTTGCTTCTTTTTCTCCGTTAATTGCCCCAGTCTTTTAGTATTCTCGCTTGCAACCAAGTCACCAAGTCAGCTACATCGGAAAAGTCTAACAATGCTTTTCCCAGTTCTTCTACCTCCGAGAGGTTGAGTGTTTCTATCTGAGCCTGTATACTAGTCTCAATCAATCCTACTCGATAGTTGAGTTGTTTTAGAACCATATTGATTTCACCTTTCCGTAGACCCCGCTCCTCAGCAGCGGAGTCAATCTCCTGAAAAATCACTGATTCGCGCATAATATCCTCCCGTAGTACCGACCGAATCAAATCCCTTTTCAATACTAAAACAGTAGTGAAGTGGAAACTTTAGGACTAGCGGGATTAGCTGTACGAGCAGGATTTCGCAGTACCTTGGCTACTCTGTGGCAAGTGGGTGATCAGTCTACTGTCAAACTAATGGAGCAATTATACAACGAATTAAATGAGCCAGGAGTCAATAAAACTGCTGAGAGTCAAATGTTCTTCGGATCGATTATTGCGTTTGTTTCGTTTAATACCTATATTGGAACTACACCTCATTGATGAAATGAGGTTTTTGGTCAAGCTTGAACCCATGCTCCTGCGGTAGGCTTTATCCCAATCTAGGAGGATTTTAAAGTGACTCGTTCAATGGCTTATCATAAACCAATAATTCCCACGGATACAGACGCCAAAATCTCTGAAGAAAGTAGCCGCATTTTGGCTACTCATATTCAGTTCCAACAGCCTACCCAAAGAATCAAATTGGTTGAAGAAGATGGGAGTGAACAAACAGTTGAGGTTCCTATGGTAGCTCTTCATCTCCTAGTTGATATTTTGTCTCAAATGGCTCAGGGAAATGCAGTTACTCTTATACCCATTCACGCAGAACTCACAACTCAGGAAGCTGCGGATATCTTAAATGTCTCTCGTCCATTCCTGCTCAAGCTGATCTCCTCAGGTGAGTTGCCCTACCGTTATGTCGGGCGGCATCGCCGTATTCGCTTTGAAGATTTGATGAGCTATAAAGAAAGTATTGATCAACAGAGGATGCAAGCTCTAGATGAACTTGCAGCTCAGGCTCAAGAACTAAAGATGGGCTATGACTAAGGTATGGCGTCAAATTTTACAGTCCTCTACGATGCCTGTGTTCTGTATTCATAGGAGTTATAGGTAATTTTGGTGACCTAGATACTGTCTGCTGCATCTCAACGGAGATGTCGTTTGCGTTAAGGGTGACTAAACCGGATTTTGTATAATTCCACAAGGAAAGGAGACTTAAGTTGCTAGGGACAGCTGTTTGATATCCTCCGAACCTGGATTTGAAGAGCAACTTGGTCAATTCTTTTTACTTATAGTTGCTTAACTGGCAAGATGCCAGTTCCACAATAAATATGTGAACGTTACTTGTGAGTTAGCTCAGCTGTAGGCAACCCGATGCTGAGCCTATGGAGCGGTGCTCGAAGCAATTGCACTTTCGATTTTGGCAAGCTGAGCGCGGTAGAGGGCTTCTCGATTGAGCCAAAACCCTGCTGTACTGCCTAGAACTCGTTCCAATTTGAGAGCAGTCTCCTCGCCAATCGGTGCTTTGCCACTGATGAGTTGGCTTATATGTTTTGTCGTGTACCCTAGATGCTCTGCTAATTGAGCCTGTGTCCAGTCGCGCTCCTCCAACAAATCGGCAATCGTATCGCCAGGAGGGGAAACCCAATCTGGAGTAAAGGGGTGTATTAGTTCAGTCATGATAGTCGCCAATAAAAACGATGCAGACGTAAGTAACCCTTGACCAATCAATGCTTCCATCTTCATTGTAGGGGATAGGAACATTAGCAGGCTCAAAAACAAGGCGTTTTGCCCCCTCTAGGTCTACAGCAAACTGTCCAGCTCTATCCCCCTTCAAAGGATGTGGTCGCCCTGCAACTAGCTCCCAGACTGATCTTGCAACAAGAAGGTCTGAAAGACGTGCTTGTAACTTACGAGCACAGACTTGTCCCAATTTCTTTTGGGCTACCGCATTCTGTTCACAAAGTTTTTGAAGTTTGCTATTGCTAAAGATTATGTCCATGCCTTAGCATGATACATTCAAGTTTACCAAATTGGAGCTCCTGGAGATGTCTTGTAACATCAATTGGCGCTAACAGTAGAAGCTGCTAAATCTTCTAAACGTTCTTGTTGGTCTTGACTAATACAAGCTTGAATGATATGTTCTATGTCACCCTCAAGTACCGGATTGAGAGAATAATTCTGACTTAGACGGTGATCGGTAACCCGATTGTCCTTATAATTATAGGTGCGGATTTTCTCTGAGCGAGAACCTGTACCTACTTGCGATCGCCGCATGGAAGTTACAGCATCTTGCTGCTCTTGGAGTTTAAGCTCGTAAAGTTTTGCACGGAGAATTTGCATAGCTCGTTCTCGGTTTTGCAGTTGAGAGCGTTCTTCTGTACAGAAAATCCGAATACCTGTAGGTTTGTGGAACAAGTCAACTGCTGTTTCTACCTTGTTGACGTTCTGTCCACCAGCACCACCAGAACGCGCCGTAGAAATTTCCAAATCCTTAGCGTCAATCTCTACTTCCACATCATCAACTTCCGGCATCACTGCTACCGTTGCCGTTGAGGTATGGACTCTTCCCCCTGCTTCGGTTACCGGTACTCGTTGTACCCGATGAACCCCAGCTTCAAACTTCAGCTTACTGTAAACTTGGTCTCCCTGAATCTCCAGAATCGCCTCTTTAAAGCCTCCCATATCTGCTAGGGACTCACTTAATAATTTAACCCGCCAATTCTGACCTTCGGCATAGCGGGAGTACATACGCACTAAGTCACCAGCCCAGATACTTGCCTCATCACCACCAGTACCTGCCCGAATTTCTAACATAATGTTTTTCTCATCATTCGGGTCTCGGGGTAATAGCAGGATTTTCAGGCGTTTTTCCAGTTGTTCTGTCGCCGCCTGAAGTTCTTCAACTTCCAGTGCTGCCATTTCTTGCATCTCTGGATCGCTACCTGATTCTTTAAGAATAATTCGCGCCCCTTCTAATTCTTCTTGGGTTGCTTTCCAGGTATCGTAGGTGTTGACCACTTCTTCTAAAGAGGAACGCGCTTTTGCGACCCGTTGTAACTCATCCGGGTTCGTCGCAATATCTGGGTCTGCCAGACGCCGCGTTAATTCATGGAAAGTTTGTTCAACAGATTGTAGTTTCTCCAGTAGGTAAGTTTCAGCCATGACTCATGCGATCGCTCCATCAAAACAGCTCAAAAAGGTCGATTGATCGGGTTGATTGCTGAGCTATTGGTTTGGGGAATCAGAGCTATCCTCCGTATCAAACATGCCGTATTTCCGCATAAAGCGTTCTACTCGACCTTCGGTGTCAATCAGTTTTTGGGTTCCTGTATAGAAGGGATGGTTTCCAGACCAAACATCTACGTTGATTTCTGGTTTAGTGGAACCAATAGTCATTACTACTTCCCCGTTGCAATAGACTTTGGCCTCTGGGTACCATTCTGGATGAATATTAGGTTTTGGCATAGTTACTCCTAAGTTTTGAGATTTTTTTTAGTTGAACAGTCAGAGTGTTGGTGTTTAGTCCCTAGTAGTTACTATTGTATTAATTACCAGTGACCAATGACCAACAATCAATAATTTCATACTTACCGTTTCGAGTACTGTGGGGCTTTGCGGGCTTTTTTTAAACCGTACTTCTTGCGCTCTTTGGAACGGGGGTCACGAGTCAAGTAGCCTTCTATTTTGAGGGGTGAACGGTTATCCGGGTCTAAATCACACAAAGCTCTAGCAATTCCTAAACGAATTGAGTCAGATTGTCCGGTTAAACCACCACCGTGAGCCTTCACCAAAATATCGTAATCATTTTCCAACCCCAGGGTTTCTAGTGGAGCCTTTGCTGATGTGATGTAACTCGGATTGTAGTTAAAGTAAGAGTCTCCTTGACGTCCGTTGACAATCAATTCACCAGTACCGGGGACTAAACGAACCCTGGCTACGGAAGACTTCCGACGACCAGTGCCCCAGTATACAGCGCGACCTTCTAATTCTTCTGCTTGCATTAGTTTGCTCCTGGAATTGTTTTAATGGTTAACACTTGGGGTTTTTGCGCTTGATGGGGATGAGTTTCCCCAGCATAAACTTTTAGTTTAGTAAACAGTTTGCGACCCAGAGAATTTTTGGGTAGCATTCCCTTAACCGCTTTTTCAATAATTCTTTCCGGTATACGGGCTTGCAATTTAGCGAATGTTTCTGTTTTCATGCCACCGGGACGACCTGAATGGCGGCGGTAGAGTTTCTGATCGCGTTTTTTGCCAGTAACAACTACTTTTTCAGCATTGATGACAATTACGAAGTCGCCAGTATCCATGTGGGGGGTATAGGATGGTTTGTTTTTTCCCCTAAGAACCATGGCAATCTCACTGGCTAATCTTCCTAAACGCATATCAGCTGCGTCTACAAGATACCAATTTTTGTCGAGGGTTTGAGGTGGTAAGTAGGTTTTTTCCATGATGTTTTTAGTTGTTAATTGGGGTCTTATTAGAGGAAGACTTTTAATCGCATCCCTAAGCAGTCCTGGTGGGCAAGAGAAACTTTGGTTGAGTATCAAACCAGATTTCTGGAGGAAAGGGAAAGTCTGGATAGCCGACCCTTAACAAACACAGACCCCTTGCCGGTGCAGCATACTTTACTTCTTCCCGTCGTTGATTAACCCAGATGTCAGTAAAGTCTTGGGGATGTAGTTTTCCTCTTCCTACTTTTACCAGCATTCCTACTAAAAGCCGCACCATGCCATACAAAAATCCATTAGCTTGAATTTCTATATGAATAAATGGTTCTTTGCGGTAACATTCTGCCACCATGACATCTACCCAGGAATGGGCTCTCCCCGAATTTGCCCGATGAAATGCTGCCAGGTGATGCCTACCAATTAGTGGTTGTAAAGCTTCCTGAATTAGGGATTCATTGAGTGGAGCTTGATAATAATGCCAACTAAA
>JAAHHL010000192.1 GCA_010672185.1 Caldora sp. SIO3E6
GCTGCTACTGCATACGAGAAAGTCAAATCAGATTTGGCTAATTACCAAACTCAGTTGCAAGGAACTAAGCAGAGTGAGATTGCTTTGGGAGTAGCGAAATTGCAGACAACCACTGCTCAAGCAATCGCAGAGCAAACAGAGAAAGAACTGTCGGAAAAACTCGCTCAAGCTCAAGCTGGTGCTGAGTTAGCCCAACTTCAAACACAGGAAAAACAAACCAAATTAGCTGAATTCAAACTACTACTAACCCCTCAGGTAACTAAGCAATGAGAAAACAGATAATCATAGGTGGCTCAGCCGCTTTCGGAATATCTGCTTTGCTAGTAGCGACCGGACTACTCAAGCCTACAGTTAAGCTGGTAGCTTTGAGTAGTCTAGGAATCATCCCAGTTAGCATAGCAGTCAGCGAAAGTATCCACCGTAAAGCTAATAGAAAAGTTGAGGAGTTAACGAATTCCTTAAGTGAGGCCAAAGCTAAAGTGAAGCAGTTAGAGACTGTTCAGGAGGACAACGGTAAACTCTCTCAAGGTTTGAGTGATTTGCAGTTTAATCTGACCAACAGTCGGAATGTTTTATCCCAGCTAGAAGCTGAGCACAAGAAACTACAATCCTCATATCAGATTAAAAGTGTTCAATGTGAGGAATTACAAACCCTATCACAAAATTTAGCATCCCAGTTAGAGGAATACGAGATAACCTATTCAGATGAGTTGGAGCGTGAAATCAAGCTAGGGATCTCAGAATACACCACTAAAGATAGAGAAGCGCTCAAGGCTAAGTACAGAGCAATTCTGGAAGAAGGCGAGGCTATTTACATTGAAGCTCTAGAAATTAGTGAAAAGTATAAGGCTTGGGCTCATGAGGTAGCCAAGCGCCACACTGAGCGCAAAAATTACATACTAGGGCTCACAGGTGAGTTCAATAAGAGGATTGGGGAAGCTCAAGGAGCTTGGGAAGTTGAACGTGGTCATCTCATCACACAGGTTGAGGCTCTGAATGAGAAAGTGGCAAGGCTCCAGCAACAATTAGCTGGTGATTTGGTTGAGCCTGAGTTATTGAGTTGCAAATTTGCTATCCCAGGTCAGATAGCCAATGAGCTGGCAAAAATCATCTGGAAGCAGTTCTCAATCCCTCTTTCTGCTAAGGGCGCTCAACAGCGTTCTAATGGCTTGATAGAGATTGGATATAGTTACTCCCAGAGTCAGTCCCCAAGTGAGCTTGTAGCGCTTCTGAGCCGACATACAGACAGTTTAGTTAAAGAACTGGGAGTTCACAAAATTACCAGTGTCAGAGAGCATGATTTATCCCCTTCAATTATTGTTGGCTTGAGGCGTGAGCCAGAGGTCAAGGAAGATACAATCAGATTGTTAGCTGGTAGTCCTGAAGAGTTTATTAAGTACCTAAAATCTAATCCGTGGCGTTATCGCTTGATAGCCAAACCAGGTACTGGTAAAACTCCTACAACTGCTGTAATGGTGTCCCAATTTCTCAAAACAGGAATGACATTGGGAAATACAGGTAAGGGTCGCAAGATTCCTCACTCTCATGTAGTAGTTAGTTGTCCTGACGTTATGAGTAGTCAAAAAGACACTGACTACCCTTTACAACCATTTCTCAAGTATGGGGATACCACAGCTGCTAATAAGAGTTTTAGAGATATTGAGAAAGAATGGAAATATCGTAAGCAAAATACCCAGTATGCGCGTGATATTTCATTCTTGATGGTGTGGGATGAGTTAGACAACACCATCAAAAATTCATCTGACCCTAAAGCCACTGGAGAGTATTTAGTTGAGTTACTACGGCAAGCCCATCACACTGGGATGGGATGGATAGTATCAGGACAGTCTGTGATGACTTCATTGATACCAGGGTTTAAAGATGATGACCGAGATTTATTCACTGAAATAGTGATAGGAACTGGCAAGATACGGATGTATTTAGAGAAGTACGGTAAGAAAATTTTACCGGCTTATACGGTTAAAAATTTAGAGAGTAGCCTATCGCTTTTAGAGCCTTACATCGAAGCTCAAAATATTCGCATAGTAGATACTGCGAGAGAATTGAGGCTTGCTCTAGTACTAGATGCTAAATCTCCCAAGTTATTCTTTCTCCCCAATCTAGATAATGTGGAATTCGACTACGAAACTATCAGTAACGTTAGTACAAAAATTGCTGACTACAAAAGTCAAAATGAGTCAGATCAGTCAGTCAGCTCTTTTGACCAGTCTGACTCAGCAATGGTTGAAATCCATACACAGCAAGGATTGATTGCCAGTCAGACCAAAAGGTCAAATTGGCCTATAGGGGGTGTGGCAGATTCGGGTCAAAATCCGACTTGCCCACACTGTGGCTCAAGGCTAACTGGTAATCGCAAAGATAAAAGAATGAAATGTAAACCTTGCAACAAACTCATTCATCCCAGCAAGATAGTGTTGAAATAGACTCAATTAGAAAGTGCATCTGCTATCAACTTACTGAGGAATTATGACAAAAAATTACAAATTTTTGAGGATGTATCATGAACTTTAATGATAGTTCATACAGAGAAAAACCAGGTTTCATCTATCTCATCAATGCTGTAGGAACTGATAGATATAAGATAGGACTAACAACCCGCTCAGTAGAGGCTAGGTTTGCTGAATTAAACAGTTCTCAGTCACCATTTCCTTTGGAATTGATTGACTGGTTTGAAACGCCTAACGTTACAGAGGATGAGGCATATTTTCACGAGAAATACTCAGCTCATAGGGTGCATGGAGAATGGTTTGTGTTTGATAAAAGGACTCTCAAGCAAGTCATAAGAGAGTATGCAGATGATGGTAGTTTCACCTTACCAGTCTTGCCTAACTTGAGCTTTTTGAAGGGCATGAGGTGGCCTTTAATAACCAAGAATCGAATTGCTTTAGCTATGGCTGGAATTGGCAGTTTATGGCTGATTGTAGTGATGTCAGGATGCTTGCCAAAACCCACACCCAACAACAATACTCCTTCGCCAAAAAAACACACCCAGTCATTATTGACTATGGCTCATGAGTAGTCTGGGTAGTGAAAGCAATCCAAAACCCTTAGACTGAGTTCTGAGGGTTTATGCGTTCAGAAGGGTTTTTCCGATTCTGACTGTGTTTGAGTATTTTGGTAAGTCAATTCTGGGGGAGGGTCAGGGGTGTCGTGTAACCGCCTTTTCCCGACAGTAGACAACATACTCAACGCTGAAACTGCTCCTCTAACTTGCTCTGGCTTCACTTCCAGATATTTTTGTAGTTGGGAGAGATTACGATGCCCCGACACCTCTTGTATTATCCTTAATGGGATACCTTCGTTGGACATCTGGGTTAATGCAGTCCTTCTGAAACTGTGGGTGCTGACTCCCCTAATTCCCACTCGCTGGCAAGCTTTTCTCAATACCCTAGCTGCTGAATCTTGATGGATATGCCCCGTGCCATTAAGACCAGGGAACAGAAACCAACTTCTCGGTGATGGATAGTAATCCAGTAGCAGGATACGCAACTCTTCAATTACTGGGATTGCTCTAGTTGCTAGCTTGCCCTTGGTGTCCCCTTTACGGAAGGTTACCTCAGGATAGATAATGCCCTTGCGCTCATAGACATCCGTGGTTCTGAGGCTACAGCATTCTCTGATACGGCAGGCTGTGTAGAGACAGATGCCAAAGATAGCCCGGTCTCTAGAAGAAAGCAATCCCTCACTGAAGAGTAGCTGAATCTCTTGTTGAGACAAAATCTTAGCTTTTCCGTGGCGGTCAATTTTCATGGACACACCCCATGCTAACTACTCATGGTTTACAGCAGTGGGGTGTGTTCTGTCTAGTGAAAGATACTTTATGTGATTAATCAACACCGTTGGGAATTAACTCAACTAAATCAACTTCGGAGGTGATATCCTTTCCTGGCTTACGGTTACTGTAGCCGTTCAAGCCATAGGTCTGATTGTGGCTTGAGATGTCATCTAGGTAGCGCTCCAAGATTTTCTTGATAGTACTCTGTCGAGAGCCAGTTAAGGAAGCTATTGCACTTTGGGTAATACACCAGCGGTCAGCATTCAAAACTACCTTGTTAGCGTTGTAAAATTTGATTGCTCTGATAGCCCGCTTTGTCAATTCAGATGCCCGTCCAGGGTGAGTAGTCCATTGAGCGTCATTCAGTAACTCAGCAGTAGGTACATTAGATAAGTCCTCAGAGTGCTTTCTTGCTTTGCCCGTGATGGTTTTAGCGTATACGCTAATCGCCTGCTTGATAAATTCATCTAAAGCCATTCCTGAATGCTCTAATGCTTGCTCTAAGGTCTGTTGTGTCTCCTCCTCCAGGTTGAGTTGATTGATAGTCATGCTGGAATCGGATGGTTGCTCAATAACTTCAGTATTTTTCTGCTGTTGCCTAAACCACTCTTCTCTACTCCCGTCTGTGGCTAATTCATCCCAGTCGGAAGTTGTCAGAGTCAGCGTTTTGAAGATGACGTGTTTGTAGATAGGTGGTTTACCATCTTTAGCGAATGTATGTTCAAAATAAAGTGGGTGTGGAACTTCATCATTAGGGTAAATATTCCGAATCTCTTTACTGACAGTCGCCAAAGCTCTTTTACGCTTCGATGTGGAGGTGAGTTCATAAATCTGCTCAATTATTGTCTGAGCAAGCTTCTCAATGTCTGATTCATCATTGAGCTGTTGTAGTTGTTCTGCAAAATTTCTAGCTGTCTGTGCCCAACTCATCTTATCTATACCAAAATTCTCTTGTATATAGATTAACTTGAGGCTACATATACTAACAAGTACTTATATCTATAGATAAAGAGGTTCGATAGATAAAGCTTGTAAGTATTCAAGGTACTTATATAACCCTTATGGATATAGCCATATGCTTATTGCCTTGTTTACTATAAAAGTGTAATTAACCATATAAGTAAACAAGGGATGAGTAGGCAGCTAAAGTTACCAGATGAACTGGAAAATACTTTTATTGATGAGCGCGTAAAGATTCTGTTACCTAAATTTGAGGCACTAGCACCGTACAAGCGCAAGCAAAGGGAGGTAGGGGTTCAGAATGAAGACTTGGAGGGTTGGAAAGTTCTAGCTACAAAGGAAGCAGCATTGCTCAAGTCATATTATCCCGATGACAAGCCAGAGAATGAAAAGGAGTATGGGGCTTGCCTCAGGCAGATTACAGCTCTTAAGAAGGGTTTGAAGAAGGCGGCAAAAACTGATATCAAAGACCATGCTAATTACCATCCAGTATTAACAATCATCACTCACTTTGGAAATGCTCTGAGCTATCTGTTCAGTGAGTATAAGACGCGCCAAAACACCAGATACAGGGAAAAAGTAGAGACTCGGTCTACTATAGAAAACCGAGTCTCACTGGATTTATCCCCATTCCTTAAGTACGCTCATTACACTCTTTCTGAGATAGCTTCTGGGGCGTCTATGGAGGATATTGACTGGAGAGATGTAAGTTGTGCTATAGCCTTAGCAACCGGGCGTAGGATGGCTGAGATTCATCTTTCTGGAGAGTTCCGGAAAACTGGAGAATATGAGCTAGCTTTCAAGGGTCAGCTCAAAGGTAAGTCTCGGAAGATTGGCAAGAAAAAACTGATAGACCATGAATTCACTATACCAACCCTCTTGTCATCAGATTTGGCGAAGCAAGGGATTGATTGGCTTGATGCTAATGGTAAACGCTTTTCTAGAGATGAAGACCCTGAGAGAGTTAACAGGACTTACTCTAAACGCTTCAATGGTCGGGATGGAATCGTCAGAGAGAACTGGGAAATCTTGCCTGAGGGTATGACCTACCATAAATTCCGTGGGGCTTACTTCAGGGCTTGTGTGGTCAATGCTTTAGTTGACCCCTTAGACTATCTGAACTTTGCTCGGTCAATACTAGGCGATCGTGATGAAACCACTATCATGGCATACCAGCGTTTTGAAATTAAGTCTTTAAGTCTGACTAAGATTTAAGCGATTAGCGCAAGAAGCGTGCTTTCAAGCAATCAGCGCAAGCTGGTGCTCTTTTTTTGCAATCGCCTCCCCCACCTGCCTGTTCTATCGCTTTTTAGTTATGGTTAAAAAAGTGGCATTTATCACGGTTTTATCACTCTTCACCCCGTGCTTACTTTGAGTGTGATATTACTGTGATACTGCTGTGATACTGAAGGTAGCCATAACCCAGTCCCTAGCGGCGGTTCTAGGGGCATTCTCATAGGAGCAGTTTCTACCTGGGAGCCTCGTAATTATAGATTATACTCTATAAAAACAGCAACACTGATAGATTATACTTTACGTCACCTACCCCCCTTTCTTAGAGAAACGCTACCAGGTGACGTAAATTTTTGAGTAAAGCCAGTGAGTATTTGTGCTGAGTGGGGAGGATGGGTTGCCAGTTTTTATAGATTATACTCTATGAAAACAGCGACACTGATAGATTATACTTTACGTCACCTACCCCCCTTTCTTAGAGAAACGCTACCAGGTGACGTAAATTTTTGAGTAAAGCCAGTGAGTATTTGTACTGAGTGGGGAGGATGGGTTGCTAATGTTTATAGATTATACTCTATGAAAACAGCAACACTGATAGATTATACTTTACGTCACCTACCCCCTATTCTTAGAGAAACGCTACCAGATGACGTTTTCTCAAAGACGAAAAACCAGGTGTTTTGCCAAACTTTGTGGGGAGTGGAAGTGGGTCACCGGTTAAGGAATGGGGTTGGGTGAGTGTAGTGGGTCGCCAGTGTGTGGGAGTTGCGATTACCTACGGTAGCGCTGAGGGGATTGAGTGATTAGAATCATATCAACTCTCTGTGTCAAGTCACAGAGAGATATTGCAATAATTCGTTACATTATATGTAACAAAACGTTACAAAGAGCTATCGATTATGTACACATCCAACGAATTAGGCGTTCTCAACAACTACGCTACTGAGCCAATGATGTACTATGCTGTCTACCCTTCACTTGAGCAGCAGCGCCGTTATGCCTTACTCGGTGCGTGCGCTACTTTGTTTGTAACTGCCTTAACTTTAACTGCACTGGCTGTGAGCTAGTTCCTCATTGGTTGCGAAAGTTAGTTGAAATTACCTTCGAGTAAAGATCATGACTATTATTATTTCACTGTTTGTTGTTGGCTGGCTTGCTGCTTCTGTAATTGGTACTCAAGCCTACTTTCGGGGTGAGCAGTCCAAACCTATTCATGAGCGTAATTGGCGTTCTGGCTCTTTCGAGAAACTGGCTAAATCCATGACTGGCACTGAGATGGACTACAGCACTCGCGTTCCTGCTTATCCGATAGATAGCTACTTCAGCCGTCTGTTGCCTAATGAGTAAAATCTCAAAGAAGAAAGTAGCAGACGTAGCCCAAACGCGCCGCTGCTAGGGGCATTTTGTAGGAGTAGTTCTGTCTGGGTCACCAATCACTTTGGTTGTGGAGGGAGTTGATTAGGGGTTGACTAGTTTTCCATAAATGTTTACCTCTGGCATAACAAAATCTGTGCTTGTTCAAGCACACTCCCTAGTTGGATTTGTATCTCTTGTGCTTGAAGATTACTTTGTTGCTGTTGGGTCGGGACATGAACAGTAGAAGATTTAACCGCTATAACTGGTTGACCGTCTACTAAAATCCAGGGAGGCGTGAGAGAGTGTGAGTTATAGGGACTGAATAACCCATGTGTAGACCCATACAAACCATTCTTGTTTTGAATACTGTCCAAAGTATATGGATTTGCATAGGTGCGTGGGTTAATAATTGATAAGTCATTCCACGAGTCAGTGGATAACAACCCTAGAAATGTCTCATCATCTGCATATAATTGTCCAATATTATTAAGACTAAGGAGAGAAGCGAATAGAGATTGTTCGTTCATGGATAACTTCTATTGGCTTGAGCGAATATTGCGAGTTTCCTATGACCTCCAATAAGGCTGCTTCATCAGGGTCAAAGTAAGGCATTGAGAATTAGGGGGTAACAATTTCACTGGGATGAACGATGTTAAAACCGGGAATATTGATAAAATCCCCTGGATTTAAGGTTAATAGGTATTTAAGGTTATTCGCTTTCATCACAGCGAGTATACGAATATCGTGAGTACGTTTTCCCTTAATTTTATAGGTAGTGACTAGTTGCAACCAGTAAGTAAAAATATCTCCACTCTCTGGTAGTAAAGTAAATTGAGAGAGAAGTTGCTCTATTTCCCCTTGAGTCTTTTCTGGAGTCCAACCTAAACCATTAGCCTCTAAAGGGCGTGTAGCTACAACCCAGAATTCAGTTAAGACTTGGGGAGTTAGGAAGCATTGATCTCCTCTATTAAGTAAATTGAAGACGGCCTCAACTACTAAGGAGTAGTTAGCAGAAGTCTGGTCGCTTGCTCTTAAAATAATGTTTGTGTCTAGTAGATATTGAGTCATTATTCGTAGATAGTTTCCCGACTAATGGCCGCATCTGATAATCCTGGACTAGGGAGTTGGTGACTTGAAGCCCATTGTTTCCAGTTGTTGGCTTTTTCTTGGGGAGTAAGGGTTTGAGATTTTGTGATGAATTGTTGTTTGAGGAATTCGGTAAACTCTAGTAATAGTTGTTGTTTTTCTGGTGGTAGTATTCGTAAGTTATTGAGAATTGCTTGTTCTATGTTCATGGTTAGGTGAAGGGTGTTAGTTAGTCGAGGATGTCGAGGTTTTCTACACTTAATAAGAAAGAAGGTGTTACTTGATTACTATCAGCTAGAAAACTGACACGCCCTAGAGAGGAAAGCAAGCAGGCATTGCAATTATAGCTGTTTCTGCTCTGTCAGGCATAGGTATTCAAGAGGGTTATTACATAGATGTGGAGAATAGTTATATCCATACAACAAGGTTAGGACATAGATGTTGAGAGCATCCATACTTGTACAATATGACTAGGATATAGATGATTGAGTCAGTTATGCCTATACAAGAAGGTATGTAGATATTAGTTAGGGTTAGGATACTGCTAGTTATCTTTAAACAACAAGACTCGTGCATGGATAATAACCATCTTGATAACTGTACAAAAAGGTTTTGGTATAGGTAATGTTAGTCTATATATTTACACAACAGGGTTAGGATATAGATACTGTCGGCAGTCATCCATGTACAAGAGGATATGGAAGGGAGTAATAAGTTGATTTAGTGCGCCTCTATCTATGCACAAGAGGTTATATTGAGAGACAGCCAGTCTAGCTATCCATATACAAGAGGTTATATAGGGAGACGGCAGGGGTAGCCATCTATGTACAAGAGGGTAAATAGGAAGAATGTTGGAGTAGCTATCCATATACAAGAGGTTATATAGGGAGACGGCAGGGGTAGCCATCTATGTACAAGAGGGTACACAGGAAGAATGTTGGAGTAGCTATCCATATACAAGAGGGTCTATGGTGAGACTGTCGG
>JAAHHL010000193.1 GCA_010672185.1 Caldora sp. SIO3E6
AATTAAATCAGGGGTTATCCACACACCACCATAAACCTGAAGCAACTCCCGGACATTAGCAAACAACCGCTGTTTTTGATTAAATGTCAGGTACAGCAGAGTCCCTCGCATATTACAGTAATGGGCTTTTGAGAATCTAGATAATCTACATCGATAGGTAATTGGCTGGGTTGACTAGTGGCATCAATCCCCACAAAGTGCAAGTTTGAGCGATCGCCAACTAGCTGTTTCACCAGTTGCTGTTTGCACGTTATCATCCTTGGCAAATCACTCTCGATAAAAGTTGTAGAAGGCTCCCTAGACATTACCATACTCCGTGGCACCAAGCCGGAGGCTAGTTCAAGGATTTGAGTTGTTTGAAATTGAGCCATCACTTGATTGATAGCTTTATACCGACCTTCAAATAAAACTGCTACTTCAAACGATTTATCGGACTGTTGTTTTTGTAACTGCTCTACAAAAGCTTGAGCATTAACTAATTGCGCCAATTCTTGCCCATAAGGAATATCGGTAAACTGTCTGGCATAAGCCACTAGTAACGCTGTGGGGCTGATTTTTTCAAAGGAACTAGTTGGCACCTGCATGATTATGAATTGGGAATTGGCAATTTAGGGAGTAGGGAAAAGGGGAAAATTGCTTTAGCAAAGGGAACAGCGGCTCATCGGAACAGCGGCTCTGGGAGTAGGGAGGTGCATCTCACTTACAAAAATGAGATGCACACAGTTCTATCTAGCCTTTCCCAAAGACAAAATTACCAGGTGCTTCTGGATCTTCACTACGGAAGAATTCATCGATCAGATCGATATGTTTTTCTTTAGTAATGGATTCATCATCGTTTAAATTTAGCCGTTTGAATACCTCGTTAGCAGAATTTTCATCAAGGCTGGCGCTTCGATACCATTGTCTGTATTCCTCCAAATCCAGTTGCTCATCCCCATTAGTATCAAATACGCTAAAGACGAAACCTGCGATGCCCTTTATTTCTGCTTCATAAGCTTCTTGGTCATTGAGGATATTCTCGATATATGCCAGCCATTCCTCCAAAGAAATCCTGTTGTCACGATTGGTGTCTGCAAACTTTTGCATACTATCCCAACGAGACGTTAACTTCGATTGAAAGAAATTGTAGTTGGGTGAGCCTGGTTCCCAGCTGCGAAGCTGAGAGTAGGTTTCTAGGAACCGCTCAAAATCCGCTTGCTCAATGAAACCGTTATTGTCTACGTCATACATTTCAAACAATCTTGGTAATTTCTGCTTCTGCAATTCAGTTAACATAATTAATTTCTCCAGCGAGTACTAAATTCAAGTTTACAGTAGGATAATTAGTCGGAGTCAATTAAAAAAGTGTATTTATCCTGATCGCAAATAGGCTGTAGATGGCTTGGTAATAGTTCTGAGCTTCAGCTCCTCATGAGAGAACATAGCCTTGATGATTTTACAGCTTGAGAAGCCATGAAGCTAGCGCTGCGGACTGGTTGGTATGTGAGATTGGCCTTGGAGTAGCGATCGCACACTTTGGGATTAGCGATCGCGCAAGCAAGCAGATCGCCTTGGCCATCTACTTTGTATTTTGCTACTTCTTCAAGTGTTTCAGACTTGGTTATTACCCTTTTAGAATTGAACTTAAACTGAAAGTGCTGCGATGAGAATTCTGGTTAAAGGTTCTAAATCCGTCGGTACGCGGTAGAGATTTAATTCTTGAGTAACTAATTTATCTTGACGGTGTAGAATCCCAAACTGCCAAATTGTACCAGTTGAAACCGCTCCCAATAGCTGGGGTTGTTGTTCAACCGATGGAGATTTTTCCCATTGATCAAGGGCAATTAGTTCCACTGCCATTTGAATAAAACCATTGGTAAGATCCTCATGCTTTGCCTCAACTACTAACAAATTAGTTTTTGTCCTAAGCAAATAATCCAATGTACCTTGAAGCTGATGGCTTACCTTAATGGAATACTCTATTCGTAATTGTGCCTTTGTGTAGTGAATTAAATCTGCCATCAGAGGTGCAATCAACATCTCCCGCCGGGATTGTTCATTGGTGAGATCAAGGTAGGGTAAGACTTCTTCAAGGCGCGATCGCCGCTCCTGCAATCTATCCAACTCACCCTGATCTTGCCGTAAGTCCAATAAGGTACGTTCTAGTGAATAGCCATATTCTGCCAAGACTTCATCCGTGGGAGCTTTGAGTTTAGCAATTTCACTGAAAGTGTAAGAACGATTGGGGTCAAGCAGAGGCATAGAAGGTGTCAGGAGTTATTTGAAGTAACAAGCGCCTAACGGCAAATTCAAAATTCAAAATTCAAAATTGATGAATCGACGAAAAAAAAGGTTATAAACTAGTCATATCAATGGATTTAGACCAAAATATGTGATTCTAGTTTCAGCAAGAGTAACAAGTAAATTATCCCTATTCATTATTCATTATTCATTTGTTATTATCAAGCTTGGAGTCTTTCTGTTACCTGGTAAGAGCAAAAAACTTAAGGATTATTAGGAGAAAAAATAACATATGACAACAGAAGGCTCTCGCTGGCAGCCAAGGGAACGAACCCCTGGAGATACTAATATCCAGGGATGGGGATTTGATCTTCACCCACAGGTTTCCTTCATCTCTGGAGGACTCATTATCTTATTCATTCTGCTGACTCTGATCTTTAAAGAGCAGGCAGAAGCAGTTTTCCACACAACACAGGAGTTGATTGCTGATACGACTGGCTGGTTTTTGATTCTGGTTGCCAATATTTATCTAGGAGTAGTCATCATTATTGCTTTGAGTAAATTTGGCAAGATTCGGATTGGGGGAGAAGATGCTCAGCCAGAATTTTCCACCTTTGCTTGGTATGCCATGCTCTTCTCCGCTGGTATGGGTGGGGGTTTATTATTCTGGGGGATTGCTGAACCAATTTCCCACTTTCAGACTCCTCCCTTAGGCTCGGAAGCAGGAACAGGAGCCGCAGCACAGGAGGCAATGGGAATCATCTACTTTCACTGGGGGCTTCACGGTTGGGGAATTTACACCTTAGTTGGCTTATCTCTAGCATTTTTTGCTTTTAATCGAGGATTACCCTTGACTATACGCTCGGTTTTTTATCCTCTTCTGGGAGAGAAAATTTATGAGTGGCCTGGTAACTTAATCGATATTTTAGCTGTAATAGCAACATTATTTGGTCTAGCCACATCCTTGGGCTTCGGAGCACAGCAAGTCAATGCTGGTTTAAATTTTATTGCCGGTTTTCCTGACAATATTGTAGTCCAGGTGATCTTGGTGGCGATTATTAGCGGCTTTGCCATTATATCTGTAGTCGCAGGACTTGATGGGGGTGTCCGGCGGTTGAGTGAATGGAATATCTACATAGCTGCCGTCTTCCTGGCATTTATGTTCCTCATCGGTCCTACCCAGTTTATTCTCGATTTCTTTGTCCAATCCCTAGGCTACTATATCGGAATATTTCCCACTCTCTCATTTTGGACTGAGACCTTTGAAGGAACCAATTGGCAAAATAGCTGGACTATTTTTTATTGGGCATGGTGGATTTCTTGGTCCCCATTTGTAGGGATGTTTATCGCCCGGGTTTCTAAGGGGAGAACCGTGCGGGAATTTATCTTAGGAGTTTTGTTTCTTCCCTCGTTCCTTTCCTTTATCTGGATGTCCTGTTTTGGTGGTTCTGCTTTGTCTTTAGCATTAAATGACGTCGGTAACCTGCCTGGAGCAATACAGGAAAACATGGCAACAGGACTTTTTGTCATGTTACAACAATTTCCCCTAACATCCTTCAGCTCTATAATCGGGCTGGTGCTAGTCATCACCTTCTTTGTGACTTCTAGTGACTCCGGCTCACTAGTGGTTGCCAACCTTTCCTCTGGGGGGAAATTGGATTCTCCAGTGCTTCAGCGCGTCTTCTGGGCTGTTATCGAAGGAGTGGTTGCCGCTGTCTTATTGCTGGGAGGTGGATTGAACGCCTTACGGGTAGCAGCAACCACCGCCGGTTTGCCCTTTGCGATCGTGCTGCTGATCATGTGTTTTAGCTTATATCAAGGCTTGACCGAAGACTGGGCTGAACTGGAAGCAAAGCAGTTAACGACCAAGGATTTAGGAGAAAATAAATTATGACAACAGAAGGCTCTAGCACCAAACCGAGGAAGCGAACACCTGGAGATACCAATATTCAGGGATGGGGATTTGATCTTCACCCACAGGTTTCCTTCATCTCTGGAGGACTCATTATCTTATTCATTCTGCTGACTCTCATCTTTAACGAACAGGCAGAAGGAGCCTTCAAAGCGATTCAGAACTTGATCGCCGATGCAACTGGCTGGTTTTTTGTTTTGGTTACCAACATCTATCTGGGAGTGGTAATTATTCTTGCTTTCAGTAAGTTTGGCAAGATTCGGATTGGAGGAGAGGAGGCGAAACCAGAGTTTTCCAATTTTGCTTGGTACGCCATGCTCTTCTCTGCTGGTATGGGGGCTGGTTTGTTATTCTGGGGTATCGCTGAACCGATTTCTCACTTGCAGGTTCCTCCTTTAGGCTCAGAAGCGGGAACAGCAGCGGCAGCGGAGGAAGCCATGGGAATCATCTATCTCCACTGGGGGTTTCACGGTTGGGGAATTTACACCTTAGTCGGCTTATCCTTAGCATTTTTTGCCTTTAATCGAGGGCTACCCTTAACTATACGCTCCGTTTTTTATCCTCTTCTGGGAGAGAAAATTTATGAGTGGCCTGGCAACTTGATTGATATTTTAGCTGTAGTAGCAACATTATTTGGTCTAGCCACATCCCTAGGCTTCGGAGCACAGCAAGTCAATGCTGGCTTAAATTTTCTCGTCGGTCTACCCGACAATGTTGTAGTCCAAGTTATCTTGATTGCGATCATTACTAGCTTTGCCACCCTATCTGTTGTAGCAGGATTGGATGGAGGAGTCCGGCGGTTGAGTGAATTGAATATCTACTTAGCCATAGCCTTCTTTACATTCATGCTCCTTATCGGTCCAACCCTGTTTATTCTCGATTTCTTTGTCCAATCTCTGGGCTACTACATCGGGATATTTCCCACTCTCTCATTTTGGACTGAGGCATTTGAAGGAACAAATTGGCAAAATGGCTGGACTATTTTTTATTGGGCATGGTGGATTGCTTGGTCTCCCTTTGTGGGAATATTCATTGCTCGTGTCTCTAAAGGGAGAACCGTGCGGGAATTTGTCTTAGGAGTTTTGTTTCTTCCTTCGTTCCTTTCCTTTATCTGGATGTCGTGTTTCGGTGGTTCTGCCCTGTCTCTAGCATTAAATGACATCGGCAATCTTCCTGAGGCAGTACAGAACAATATGGCAACAGGACTTTTTGTTATGTTACAACAATTTCCTCTAACATCTTTGAGCTCTTTAATTGGGCTTGTGTTAGTTATCACCTTTTTTGTGACATCTAGTGACTCCGGCTCACTGGTAGTTGACAACCTTACCTCCGGGGGAAAATTGGATTCCCCAGTACCTCAGCGCGTCTTCTGGGCTGTTATGGAAGGAGTAGTTGCCGCCGTGTTGTTGCTTGGAGGTGGACTCAGTGCCCTACAGACGGCAGCAACCATCACAGGTTTGCCCTTTGCGATCGTACTGTTGATCATGTGTTTTAGTTTACGTCAGGGTTTAACAGAAGACTGGGCTGAGTTGGAAGCAAAGCAGTTAAGGGTAATGGACTCAAGGGGTAACAAGGAAGCTGTAAATTAGGGTTTGCTGCATAAGTGTGGAAGCCATGCCAGACAAGCCTTTAAAGCATTTTTTCTAACACTTTTTTAGCGATCGCGGCATCTTTAACTGATTAACAATCGAACTACTCTATAACCACTAGAGCAAGTTTGCTAATTCCCTCTCGTTCACAACGTTAGGATGAAAATCTTTTTGTCTCCGCGTCCCCGTGTCCCCGCGTCCCCGCGTCTATTTTCAGATTAGAAGGGAAAAGATTGACAGGTAAAAGTTTGCTGCATTTGGCGTTGTCCTAATCGCCTTGGTAACTGCTATATCGTAGATCTATCCTAAAATGCTGACACCTACTACCTAACACCTACCACCTAACACCTAACACCTTTTTTTTGTTTCAAGATTGGCAAAATTCTCTACAATTAGTGATGTGTGTTGAATAAATCTGATCAGCTACGAGCGGCACTGATTAGATGAGTTGTGAACTTCTTTTAAGAATGTCTCTACTATTGAATGACAATCAATACCATCAGGTTAACCTAATTAACCTTGCTACTCATTTAGGGGATATATTCAGTTACGATGCCGATTCAAGGTACATCACTAAAACTAGACGAACATCTTCCCAAAGGATGAAAATATACCCTAACAACATTCCTCAAGGTTGGGAAAAGTGGAGAATAGGGTTAGCAAAGTATGTCTTCAGTATGGCCTTAGGATTCGGTAGTGCGATCGCTTTTTCGGGGAATTGTGCCTTGGCTCAGGTAACATCTGATGGCACGGTGGGAACTACTGTTAATGGTTCTCTTTTACCCTGCACTGCTGCTACTTGTTCTATTGGAGGCGGAACTACCGCAGGAAATAATTTGTTCCACAGCTTTAGTAATTTTACTGTGCCCAATGGAGCAATCGCTGATTTCCAAAATGCGACTAATATTGTCAACATCTTTTCGCGAGTTACAGGAGGAGTTCAATCAGATATTCTGGGTGCGATTCAAGCTCAAGGGAATGCTAATTTCTTCTTGCTCAATCCCAGCGGTATTTTTTTTGGTCCTGATGCTCAGTTAAGGATTGGTGGTTCTTTTGTGGGAACAACGGCAGATGGTATCAGCTTTCCTGACGGTGGTGAGTTTTCTTTGACATCAGCAGTTGCTCCGAATAACCCGTTACTGACGGTAAATCCTTCGGCTCTATTCTTCAATCAGACTCCTACAGGGGCGATTACCAATCAGTCTACAGTGGGTCTAGATGTGGGTGCTGGTCAGAACTTATTCTTAATAGGTGGTAATGTTAACTTTGATGGGGGAGTTGTGCGAGCTCCTGGTGGCCGTATTGAGTTAGGTGGACTGGCAGCACCGGGGGAAGTAAAAATTATCAGCAATGGTAACAACTTTGGCTTGAGTTTTTACGATGATGTAGCAAGAGCTGATGTGTTAATTGATAATGGCGCGATCGTTGATGTGGTGGCTAACGACGGCGGCGATATTATCATTAGTGCTAGCAATATAACTGTTTCAGGGGGCAGTAATATTTGTGCCGGAATAGGGACACCTTCTACTTGCGATACACCAGGAAGTTTTGCTGGAGGAGCTGGTAACCAAGCAGGGAATATTGTATTTGATGCGACAGGAACAGTAAGCATTAGTGAGTCCAGCCGCATTGAAAATGATCTTAATCCTGGTGCTACTGGTAATTCAGAAAATATTTTTATTGCACTCAGAAGGGGAAATTTATTTGGTTCGATTATTATTAGAGCAGACTCTATTTCAATAAATGGCGAGTCTCAAGTCAGTACTAGCACCTTTGGACAAGGGAGCGCTGGAGTTGTATTTTTAGATGTAGATGGTGGAGTTTTTATTGATAACAGCGAAATCTTCAGCACTGTGGAATCTGAAGCTACAGGTGATGCTGGTGGTGTGTTGATCGAAACTGGGTCACTTTCCTTAACTAATGCTGCTCGCATAAGTACTAGCACCTTTGGAACAGGAATTGCCGGAGATGTAGAGGTAACAGCTGACGGTTCTGCCTTATTTATTAATAGTGATATTTTTAGTAATGTGGAACCTGGAGCAAATGGCACTGGTGGTAAGGTTAAAATTACTGCTGAGTCACTTTCCTTAATCAATGGTTCTCAGATACAAACTCTAGTCCGTAGAGAATCTGATACTCAATCCGGTGGACAAGGAGACGCTGGGAAGGTCGATCTTGATATCCGCGATACTGTTACTATCAGCGGAGTCAATAATGATGGATTCTCTAGTGCAGTTTTTAGCAGTGTTGGTTCTGGAGCTGTAGGCAATGCTGGTGATGTCGAAATCACAGCTAGAGCTATCTCCTTAAGTGATTTCGGTAGAATAGATTCTAGTACAGAAGGAGTAGGAAATGCTGGGGCTGTAATTTTAACAGCAAATGGCCCTGTCTCAATTACCAATGGTAGTGATATCTTAAGTGGTGTGAGAAACGGAGCAACAGGTGATGCTGGTGGAGTTGTCATCATAGCTGAGTCTCTCTCTATAGATGCTTTTTCTCAAGTAACTACCTCTACTTTTGGAGAGGGAAATGCTGGATTAATTTTGATAGTAGCGGATAAAGACGTTTCAATTACAAACAATAGTGCCATATTTAGTCAAGCAGGTGCAGATTCTGGTGAATCAGGTGGTATTGGTATTTCTGCCAGATCCGTCTTTGTCAGTGAGAACTCAGAATTAAATGTGGATAACAGTGGGTTAAATGAGGCAGGCGCTATATTAATTAATGCTAGAGAAGATATCATTCTCCTCAACAGAAGTGTTATTAGGGCAACTGCCTCATCAGGTAATGGTGGAGATGTTGAATTAAACTCAGGGGATTTTTTACTAGTACTTGGACAGAGCGATGTATTCACTAGTTCTGGTGGTTTACTCCTTCCTGGCACTGGAGGGAATGTTGACATTAACACCAAATTTGTAATTGCTGCTCCCTTCAACGATAACAATATTGCTGCTAGGGCTTTTGGAGGAGATGGAGGGAGGATTCAAATCACTGCTAATCGCATTTTTGATATTCAGGAGCGACCACTAGTGTTTCCAACTAATGATATCAGTGCCAGTTCGCCGTTTGGATTTGGTAGGGATGGTATCGTAACAACTAATGTTATCACTGCTGACCCTACTTCAGGATTTACCAACTTACCAACCAACCCAGTAGACCCCACAACCCTGATAGCGGAAACCTGTCCTACCCGTAGTAACATAGCGGAAAGGGAAAAGAACCAATTTATCATTACAGGACAAGGTGGTTTACCCCCAGACCCCAATGCTGCATTTCCCGGTGAAGCAGTGGTAAATGATTGGGAAACTCCTGGGGAGGAAGTGGAGGAAAGTACCGAAGATTCGAGTACTGCTAGTCCCACTCCCGTTGCCACTACTGCTCCTCCATCACCAAACATTATTGAAGCTCAAGGGTGGATATATGGAGAAAATGGCGAGATTATCTTTACCGCTCAATCTCCCAATGTTACCCCTACCACCCTCGTGCTGAACTCTTCATCTACCTGCAATGAAAACTAAACTTCTCCTAAGTCCAGGTTATTTCGGTTTATTCACTCTGGCTAGTTGGCTGATGATCTACCCCAGTCAAGCCCACACATTTAATGTAGGGGCAAAGCATTTGGGCGATAATTCATCGGTACAACCAAAAGTATACAATCCAAATGCCTTTGTGTTTGATACTTGCACTCTA
>JAAHHL010000194.1 GCA_010672185.1 Caldora sp. SIO3E6
AATGGGGGGTATGCAATCATTGGTATCAACTTGAAATGAAACCCTTATCCCACCTATCGTTTAAACGACAGGCTAATAGCTCAAGTCATCTAAAGATGACTAACTTAAGGTGAAGTGGTTCAAATGTTCTTACAAAATTGACTTGCGCGCTATTGACTCCCTTTGAGCTTGTTTAGCTTGTTCAGCACGTTGTTGTTCCTGTTCGGCACGCTGTCGTTCTTGTTCAATTTCCTCCAAACTCCAGGGTAACAAATTCCCCGACTCATCCCACCAGCGCAACCAATATCCAGTCCGATTGCGCATGGTTCCCTGCCATACTCCTAAAAACAGTGGCCATGGTTCTAGGATATAACGGTTGTTCCCATCTGACTGGCGTAACTGATAGCGTCCCGTATCATCTAATTGGTATGCTTCTAACCGACCCTCTTCTGGTTCAAAGATCAAGTAATTAGGAACCTTGAGGACTTGCTCATAATAAAACCACTTACCAGGGGAATAAGTTGGCTTACTAGAATATTCTTGTCCTTCTGTATGGGAGAGAAATTCCATGACAATTATCGGAATATCTCCTTGTAATTGAGGAGTATAGCTACGATTTACTTCCACCAGGGGTACTTTAAGATGAGGCACATACATCCAATCAGGAGCCTTGACAACAACCTTCCCATCCAAAGTGGCACAAACCGGGTAGTTACCAGCTACTAGAGCATTTTCTGCTAGTAGATTGGCAGTTTCTAGGCTGCTAGTTAGTCCTTCTGCAAGATAAAGTTGGCTGATATTGTCCACTGGCTCATCTGGTAGAGGGAAATCATCTGACAGTTTTTCCCAGGTAATTTGGGTCTTTTCTACAATAGCAATCATAAGAACTAATATTTGATAATTAATCAGCTTTTTATTACTAGGCTCTTTGTCATCAACTCCTGCTTATTATAGCATTTTAATTATAGTAATAATCTTCTTATCCCCCACTAGAGGAATTACAGAAGAATAAATTAAAGCACTAATTCACCAGGAACTACAGGAAATTTTACGGCAATAACGAGACCTAAGAGACTTTTTCATTTTTTTTAACTAGCAGGTTATTTTCATGCCCGCTGCTCTAGATATTACTCCTTGATAGTTGTTAGCTATAATTCCCAATTCGACCTTCGACCTTCTCCCCCTTCCCCTTAAACATCTACAAACCTTAGAAAGTAAAAGTAGTGCGTATTACACCTACAGTTGCTGTATCATTCTGACTAAAACCTTCAGGATTGAAGATAAAGTATACACCGGGAGTAATGCTGATATTGTCAGAGACTTTGAACTTAAAGTAACCCTCTAAATGGTAAGGAGTGGCATCTTCTGGCTCAAGAGCACTTCCTCCAACGGAACTACGGGTTAGGGGTTGACCAAACAACAGTCCTGCGGTGTTACCTGCCTTGAGGACATCTTTGACATGCAAACCGACCATCCAACTGGTAAAGTCAGTCGAAGCATCGACATTTTCTAAATCAGCTAACATTACAGAACCAAAAGAAGAGAAGGCAACTTGCGGTGTAATTCGCCAGGTGAGAGTTCCACCAAAAGAGTTGATCCGAATGGGTTCATTGGCAATGGCGAGTAGATTACTACCCCCTACCGCAGCTAACTGAGTTGCATTAGGAGTAAACAGAACAGAGCCAATATCAGAACTACTTAAACCCGTAGCCAGGATATTGATGTCGTGACGGCTGTGGGCATAATTGAGACCAATATCCAGATTATCAGTAGGCTTGACGGTTAGTTGAGCGGCGATGATGTTGCTACCATCAAAGAAACCTGCTCCTAGAGGTGTACCACCTGCCAAACCTTGGTCATTGGGAATCGAAGCATTAACACTACCGTATAAAGCTCGCAGGTCTACCTGATCAGAAATACTCCAAATTGCCCCTACCGCAGATGCCAAACCAGTTTGGGAAGTACCTCCGGATACACGAGTAACTGGATTAAGTCCTGCAAATCGAGAAACTGCCTCTTGACCTTCTCCGGCAAAAGGAGTAATAGCTGGAAAAGCATCGGATACTTCTGCATTAGTACCGGCAAACAAAGTCACCTTATTAGCTACTGGGAAAATATAGAGCAGCTTATAAAGATTCAGATCATTAGAACTAGTATTACTCAGAGTCTGAGGATTAGTGAAGCCAAATTGGGGTGCAAAGCCGAGGCTGGCATTACTAGCAGTGCCAAAAAGGGGATCTCCGTAACCTAGGGTACCGGGAATGCTACCGGTGGGGTTACCAAAACCACCCCCAAAGTTATGAGCTTGCAAGCCAGTAATCAGCAAATCCTTACCAGTAAAGCTGGTATTGAGATTTAACCGTACCCGGTCATTAAACACAACCTCAGTGGAATCAGAAGCACCAGGAGCTCCTCCGGTAGCACCAGCAAGGCTGAAAATTACCTCGCCACTGAGTTTAGTAGTAGTAGAAAACTGCTGATTTTCCAAGGTAACAGTACGAGCCTCGAGGTTATCGACTCTACCCTGGAGAATCACTAACTCTTCAGCAAATTCTGCCTGTAACCGCTCTAAAGTAATCAGATCTTCTCTAGTAATAAAATTACCAGTAGCAATAAGTTCACTCACCCTGTCAAGAGCCGCATTTAAACCAGCGGCAAATTCATAACGGGAGAGAGGACGGTTACCTCGAAATGTACCATCAGGGTAACCAGAAATTACACCATAACGTTCTACTAAAGAGCGTAGTGCTTCAAAAGCCCAATCTGATGGTTGCACATCGGAAAGTTCCGAGACACTGGTTACTTGTCCCATCGGACTTGATTGGGTCTTGATTTGATTCCGTAGTTGGGATACAGAAGGAATATTAGAAGTATCTGAATCTGGCTGTAGAGAGATAAAGTTTGGAGATTGGGGATAAGATACTGAGGAGTTTTCTGAGCTAGGGGAGGAATGGGAAATATCAACCAGGTTTTCTTTTTCTAAGACAGTCCTGATGGCAAAATCTTTCTCATCACCATGGGTAAAAGTTAATTTCTCCGCGTCCCCGCGTCCCCGCGTCCCCGCGTCCATTTTCAAGGCAGTCGCGATGGACAAATTTTTCTCATCACTATCGATAAAAGTCAATCTCGACCCGTCTCCGCGTCCCCGCGTCCCCGCGTCTCCGTTTCCCAGCATCCCTGCGTCTATTTTCAGATTAGATTGCTCAGTAACTTCAGCGGTAGCAGGTACTGTTCCTAAAGATAAGTAACCGGCAAGTAGGCAGAGAAAACTTACTCCACTGCCAGAAGACAGTCGATATTTGTTCACAAATAAATCCTCACACAAAAAATTATGTTTAGCTGTAGTAGGTGTTAGGTCTTCGGGAAATTTTCTCTCGCCTGATTATTCACAATCAGCAAGCAAAGTTTTTCTCAAAATTGCTAAGATTTTGAGCCAAATTACTCTATTTAAGGCTTGATTCAGTAAGCCCTACTTAAGCTCTTTACTATATGCTGTCGGAAGTTGCCTATTTCCTGTTGCCTTGACTTGGTATGATGCTGATTTTTCCCTGGCACACATCACCCTGAACTCGTCTGTATCTCACTTATTGACAACGAATATAATCCAATCTACACACAAAAAATGCAGATGTCAGGAGCTTTGTTGAAAATTTAAAGAAGGGAAGTGATCTAGAGCACCAATCTTAAAATAGCCCAATCACAAATCACCAGCTGCTGCATTAGCTACTAAGGTGATGAAGTACGGCATTTTATAGTGAGCAAATTCAGACTCCAGCAGACACTCAATCACCAGCTTATTCCAGAACCTATTTCATGATTAGGAAAGTGTGGTTGACGAACTAGAGTCAACACCAAGCAAGTTGGTATATGGTGTTACAGGAGGTTTTTTCGATGGTAGAAAATAAAGTTAGCAATAACGAGGGAACAAACTATGAGTCTGTATGTGACCCTAATTTGCTGAGTATGTATTGGTTAGGTGGCAGTAATTGGAGCGTTACCATCAAGCAGGAATGTTTAGCAGCCACTCAAGAGCCCGTCGAAACCAAAGAGCACTCTATCATAAATAAGATAGTGCTTGGTGTGGCTTTAGCATCAGTAGCCCTATTGGGAGCCATCACTATCAAGAACAGTCCACAACTTGCCACCGCAGTAGAAGAAATAAATACCAACTCGACTCAAGAGGTGATGATTTTCACGACAACTCCAACTTCTAAGTGAACGGTAATGACTAATATAGCAACTGCCAAGGCGATTAGGACAAGGGGCTTAAGCCCCTTGTTAACTTGCCTTACCTGAGAATGTCTTAACCGACCTGGCGACTGCTATACAAAAAAACCGTCTTAAAATAAAGGACTATAACTTACTGTTAACTTATATTACGCCAGCATTGTTACTTTCGCCAAGTGTGTTGGTTCAGAAACCGGGTTTCTTCGGTGAAAATACTGATATTTCGTTATCACTGTCACAAAACACCTGATTTCTCTGAATCCTAGACTCACTCTCTAGAGGACAGAGCATATCATCAGGCACGAGTAACTAACGGTCTTGTCCTTCCTTTAGAGGGAGTGCCAAATTTTTGCTATACCATAAGAGGTACAACCTTTGACTGTATTTTAGTGGTTGGATAGCCAAATCACTGGCTAAATTATCCGGATGCCACTAAGCAAGTACCGAAAGAGTGAAAGTAATATGTTACACAACAGCAGCAGTATGTCCGAATATCAATGGAAGTTGACCATCGTAGAGCGCAACCTATTGCTTGCTAATTGGAGAAAGCTGATGCCAGAAGCACAAGAGCGAATATTACAGGAAGCTGAAGAACTGATGAAAGATTTACCTCTAGCTGATAGAGAACGGTTGCTGATATCCCTGGAAACACTTCAATGCCATACACAAGGGGGTTTACAGCAGATGATTCAGCAAATTCTAAGCAGTCAGTTGAGCCTTATGGAGAACAAGTTAAGCTTGTATGACAATCGTCAAGTGTTGGTGACAAGCTAGGGCTTTATGACTGTTTTTAAGGGAATTTGATACCAAACCCGGTTAGTTACCCCCTTGCTCTCAACAGGGCAAGGGATGAGGGGAGAGAAAACTTGAAGTGATTATTATGGGGGTAGTTGACCAGGATTGAGTATGAGAAGATTAGTATGTCTGTTTATCGTTCTCCACACCTTTTTTCATTTACTCTGTTAAACATCGGTTTTATGGGATAAATAACCGACCTACTCCCATATAGTTTTGAATATCGATTACAATCTCTATAAGTCTTTCAACACAAGATTCTCGATAGCCATATTCCAATACTCGACTGGGATCACCAATCGTGATAATGGGAAATGAGGTTGGGGTATTGTCTTCCCGCATCACTTCTTCTAACGAGTCTTTACCTTTCGCATTACGGTTTGCTGTTAGCAACAGCATCCGATTGGTTTGAGCAAATTGCCAAACAACCCGATCATTACTATCTTTTGGCAGTCCAATATCTACAAAAGTAACTAATCGAATCGAAACCAAGTCTAGCCATCCTCCAGAAGCAATACTTCCAGAAAGTAAAATAGCTTCCTGATTCAAATTGTAATCAACCAGAACAATCATTTTTTGCTAGCTTCCCGCCTAGTTCTTTGTTCTATAATCTTGAGCCTAGCAGCTTCGTATCCAGGATGGGGAGGCATTGCAGCAATACGAGCAAAATGCTCATGGTTACGTTGTTCCCAATATTGTCGAATTTCTTTTGATTGACGTAAAATTGCTTGATATTCTTCTTCTACTGCTTCTTGATTGGTTTCAATATAAGCAAGAGCCCCATCTATCTGCTCGTCTGTCAGAATAAAAGCATCCCGAATGTACTTGCGTGGATACTCAAATTTTAGGTAATACATCACGTCATAGAGAGTAATACGAGTACCTGCAATAGTTAATCCTCGTTCTGTACGGATAATAATGTCTTGTTCGTTCTGATGCGCAGTCATATTCAACCTTCTATAGTGAGAGATGGCCATCGAAGAAAGCTGTATTCATAAGTTGTGGGAAACTAGGTTTCTTAAATTATTGCAGAAACTTGGTTGCTAGATCTTGTAGAGGCGATCGCTTTTCCCCTAAACTCCACTATTATATCAAATCCGGCTAAACACTTATCGTATCCTTCTACCTTGCAACTTTGCTCTCTTCCTTCTGCCTTCTGCCTTATTATCACCAATGTGTAACTATTCCACCGGATTTGATATTACTAGTCCTTTGAGTGGCTCCCTCCTCATTTAACCCTCCTACCTCGGACAATACATAAAGCAAAAGGGTGCGTTCAAACAAACGCACCCCACCTAACTAAACGCCTAATATTTCAGGATTCTCCCGAACTTCCTGCACAACTTCTCGCACAATTTCAAACAACTCGGCCACGATGTACTCGACAAAGGGTTTACCTTCCACATCCTCTGTAATCCAAGGGTCCATGATAGTCGATCGCATTACCACAATCTTTTCGCCAGTTCCAGCACTGGAAGCAGGAGCGATAACATTAGCCCCTTTCAAGCGTTCGAGGTAATCATTGAAAAATGCCTCGCCGTAGGTGTTCTTGTAGAAGGATGTTGAACTAACAAGAATCTTATAGTTGTAGATGTCACGACCATCTGCTTTCAAACTGATCCGATCATAAATCATACTGTTGAACGCATTCACTTTGTCCAGTTCCTGTTCCACCATGCCGTCTTCCTTCTTATAGTTGAAGGCATAAGTGAGGATATTCAAATCTGACCCCTCCTCGCGCAGAGTTGCCAGATCTGTACCCGTGGCATCGTTGAGGATTGATTGAGGGGTTTTGCCAGACAGCTTGCTCAGAAAAGACTTGACTGCCTTTGCTTTAGTTAGGGTTGAGTCAGACCAATGAGGCGTTGGCTCCACAGTGAAATCTGGATCATCAACACTCATCTCCAGCAACTTCCAATGGAAGATTTTGCAATTGTACGCCGTCAGGGTCATCAGTTTACCGTAACCCTGAGGTGTTAAGGGGATAGCCGCATGGCTGAGATAGACCCCTGCTGCTGCTGCCCCTGGCTTGGAGCCTTCAATTCCATAGTCCCCTAAGGACAATTCGGGCGGTGTCGCGCCAGGAGCATTGTTGATATAGGGAGCTCCAAAGGCGATCAGAGTCCGCATCGTCATATTGCGATAACACAGTGCCCCCGCAGGATAGGGCAGGTAACCAGTTTTGTGGGGATCGATCGTAATTGTATCCGTGTTACCCAGTTGCTTATATTGATCTATAACGTAGTCGCTGACAGCGATCGGTACTCCGGTGGCATCGCCATTGACCAAGGAAGCAAAATAGCCACCCCAAGCACAGTCTGCATGAACCACAAAGTCCACATCATGATCTGTACGATAGGTTTGCCGCGCATCCAAAATCTTCACCAGATCATCTACTGTGCCCTCTTCCGTGCTGCCAAACACCGCAACTACCGCAATAATGGGGTGCTTTTTCCCGTCGTCTGTATCAGTGCCAGTAATATACTTATCAATCTCCTCTTTCAGTTTCTCCGTATTCATGCGGCCATGAGTGTCCAGCTCTATCGAGTGCAAATTCTTGGCTCCCAATCCCAGGAGCGCGGCCCCCTTGGGTAAAGAATAGTGCCTTGAGGCAGGTACTAGAATGACCCCATCTCCCACCTCCGGATTAGTTAAAAATTTCGCGGCAAAGTCCATAAAGCCCATATTTTGGAGCGTCCAGGGATCGATTGCTTCATTCAGCTCCGTCTCATCCACGCCTTGGGCAAGGGCACGCTCAAACCAACTCAGCACTTCATCGACAGATAGATTCAACATCTCCCAGTCTGTCATCTCTACCAGCAACTTCTCATTGGTAGAAGGAAGGTTGACCATAAACTGATTGGCCACTTCTAAATTTGCGCCCTTCAGACCTTCACGGAACGAGAAAGGATAGTATTTGAGGTTCCGCGCCGCCCACAGGGATTCAATATTAGCAGTCGAACCGCCGCAGGTGAGGTGGCCCCAGGGCTTAGGAGTTGTCTCCTTATAGCCCAACATCTGGCACAGATCCTCGCAGGCTTCTACTTCCAGTACGGTAGTGATCGGTGAGGCTTCTAGGGCAACGTTATTCTGGTTGTAGAGCATGGCAGCAAAATAGCCCGCCATTCCTGGCAATGTCTGATCCCAGGTCATATGTCCCTGGTAGCGCATACTGGCAAAAGGCCCGGATTTTTTCAGTTGTGCCAGCAAGGCGTAGAACTCGGTTTTAATCGTATCCACCGCATCCAGATAGTCCTCCTCCCGCTTCATGCTTTCGGTGATGGGGGAAGGATCGCTGGGATGGAAGTTGCGCCGCCAGAAAACGTGGTCGTCTAGGGCGATGGAGACTAACTCAGAGAATAGTTCACGGTTTTCGCCCCGAGGTCCAAGGAACCAAGCTGCCAAGTCAGAGGTAGCTTCAATTTCGCCAGTCTCTTCAGCAGTTTTGGCTTTAGCCCGCTTTTTGTCTTTTAATTTGGGAATGACGCGATCAGCTAACATCTTGCCAATTGCTTGCTGTAAAGGCTGATTGTCATAGTCAGGGGTATTTTTAGGGCGTAGTTTTGTCATGTTGTACGACTCGTGTTTTCAAATAGGTATGTAAAGAGACTGACTTGTTCCAAAGGAACAGGCTGTGTTGGGAAAATTCCTCTTTCCCCCAGAATTTAGACTGACCTCAGTCATCTCCAATATTAGGCAGGAAAGGTTTACCCAAACACTCAAAAATTGCAATTTTCCTAAACCATAATCAATATTTATTGATTAATTGCTAATAAACAAAAACAATTATGATTCAGTTTATAGGTTTCTCACCTAATCGTTGCGTAGACCCAGAGGGGGAACAGAGAAGAAGTTGCGGACAACATTTTCTTCGCCATCTTCACAGGTCATTTTGCTAGAGATTACAATGCCATGTTTGGGGAGTTACCTTCAGAAACTTTATACAAAACAGCAAAAGTTAACTAAGATTGAAGCATGATCTTGTTAGAGCTTTGAATTGGAGGTCATTTTTACCACAAAGGCACAAAGTACACGAAGGGAAGATGCGATCGCTTTCTCTTAGGAAGATGATTGTTGGTTGTGGTTATCGTTATTTTTTGCTATGATTATTTAATAATGGGATAGGTGTGCGCCTGTAATGTATGAATTGCTATTAAAGGTGCTTCGCCATGCCCATCAGGATTTCAACGCCACCAATCATAATTATTGAAAAATCTGTATAACTAAACTTAAACTATTCTTCAATAGGAACCTTAGGGGCGTATTGCATACCATTGGTGTCAACTTAAGCCTAGACATAGCTGACTGGTTGGATTTCATAACCCGCCGTGGACTTAAGTCCACGGCTAATAGCTCAAGTCCACAAAGCGTGGACTGAAGATTTTTGGGAAGATTGAG
>JAAHHL010000195.1 GCA_010672185.1 Caldora sp. SIO3E6
TCAGGCGCTTTGTTTCCTTACCCTTAGTAATTGATACTGATTCTAAGGTAGATGTCATCACCAAATTTCCCGATCGCTCTATAATGAAAGTCTTTCCTGACTTACCAATTTGCAAATCCCTGAGAAATTGATTGGAGCGCTCAAAGAACAAGTCGCTTCCCAAAACTCCTAGAAGGTTTCCCTGCTCATCATATAAAGGTTGAGTAGCAGTGATGCCTAAACGTTTGGTGACAAATTCAGGATAAATTGGACTCCAGGTTGGTTGACCTGCTACTACAGCTGCTTTATACCAAGGACGGACTCGTGGGTCATAGTCAGGCAAGACCTCTAATAATTCAGCTCGTTCCCCTTGGTTGTTAGTATAATAACGCAGGAATTTACCACCGGTAGAGGGATGCTCTGTGGCAACAGTTAGTGAAAGATCTGGCATCCGTCTACCTGAGATCATATACCCATCCACAGTCCCAAAATAAGAGCTGGTTAAGTAAGGAAAGGAACGCAGTTGTCCCCATATGTGGTGCTCCAAAGTTTGAGGCTCATCAGGGTTAACTTGACCAAATTTAATGGCATTGGCATTGATTTGATTGACTAAGTGAGGAGCTTGTACCTGAACTTTGAGGTGCTCTTCAATCCGAGCCGTGATTTCACTACGCAGTTGGGTAGCAACATCATTGACTGCTTTTTGTCCATTACGTAATGAAAGCCATCCTGTCAACCCCACCGCCGCAAAGATTTGTAGAACAAAGGGCATCACAACAATTAGGCGCAGTGGTATTGTTTGAGAAGCCTTAGTAATATCACTAGTCAGAGCTTTCCACAGCATTTGTTTCTCAAATATAGCAATTCTCGCCAAGCGTGAGGTACATCCAATTTTCAAAGTCTATTCCCTTTCTCCTTGGGGGTAGACAGGGGTATAGATCTAGCGGTAATCAGGTCAAGATGTGTTAGTTTAGCGGCACAAAGTACAATCCCACTATAGTCTGAGTGTTTTCAGCAGTCAGTCCCTAAGTATGCCTAGACGACAAAAACGCAAGTCATCCTTAATCCTCTGTATTTCCTCTTTCCTCAAAAAAACCCCTGTTCATCTTGCCATCATAACTATTTCTCTAATTTGGACTTTACCCATTGTTGGCTTATTGATCAGCTCCCTGCGCTACCGGGATGATATTCTCAGCAGTGGCTGGTGGACTGTCTTTCAACATCCCTTCGATTTCACCCAATACCAGCTAGGCAACTATCTTGATGTAATAACTGCTCAAGGTATGGGAGAAGCATTTCTCAATAGCCTTGCCATTTCCATTCCCGCCACAATCATTCCCCTCACCATGGCAACATTTGCTGCCTATGCTTTTGCCTGGATGAAGTTTACTGGTCGCCAGCTGTTGTTTATTGTGGTGGTCGGCTTGCTAGTGATACCCTTACAGATGACCCTGATTCCAGTGTTGCGAACCTACAGACTTTTAGGACTTTCCGGAACATTTCTTGGTATTTGGTTGGCACACACAGGTTACGGTATGCCTTTAGGCATCTATTTATTGCGTAACTATGTTGGTGGATTGCCCCAAGATTTAATTGAGGCAGCAGCAGTAGACGGTGCCTCCCACCTCCAAATATTTACTCGATTAATTGTACCCCTTTCTCTACCCGCCATCGCCTCTTTTGCTGTCTTCCAATTTTTGTGGGTTTGGAATGATTTACTAGTTGCCTTAGTTTACTTGGGAGGTACACTAGAGGTTGCGCCTCTCACCATACGTTTAACCAATATGGTTGGTTCTCGTGGGCAAGATTGGCATATTCTTACTGCCGGTGCGTTTATTACTATGATTGTGCCGCTGATTGTCTTTTTTGCCTTGCAGCGTTATTTTGTGCGGGGTATTTTAGCTGGTTCAGTTAAAGGTTAAAGGCAATGCATTAAGTAGGGAGAGGATAATTATAGTTAGCTAGTGAAGACTGTCATTTGTCATTTGTTATTTGTCATTTGTCATTGGTAAGAGTCTGACCTATGTTTACTTTCTTTGACATAGTTCAATTTTTCATACCAAACCTACTTAGCTTGTCAGGAATTATCTACTAAAATATGGCTTACCGTGATTTTCCCCTCAGTGAACTTGTCAAAACTTTTAACTTAAAAATTAATCAAACTAATGGTTTATTTGCTGCCTTTGAAGAATTAGAGTGTAGCGAATATCTGAAGTACAATATCAAAGAATATCTTACTTTTGTCAAAGGGATTAATACCCACGAACCAAATCATAAATTAATTACCTATGCGGTGTTAATGGAAGCCAAAAATCGATTAAAAGCACAGACAACTTTATTTTCTGAAGTAAATTTTAATGTAGATTCAGAAATGGGTTTGAGTGGAACCTGTGACTTTTTAGTCAGTCTTTCTACTGAAAAGCTTATTAGTCACCCTTTAATTAATATTGTACAATCAAAATCAGAAAATCTAAATCTTTACTTAGGGCAGTGTATTGCACAAATGTTGGCATCTCAGTTGTTTAATGATTTGGAAAACAATGAAATCAAAACAATTTATGGAGTAGTAACTAATGGAACTCTTTGGAGATTTATGAAGCTAGTTTCTCAAACTGTTTATATTGATTTAACTGCCTACCATATTAGTTATGTAAATAAAATTTTAGGTATTTTGTGTAGCACAATTGCACGTACAGCATTTCTGATTAAATGAATGATGGTTGTTTGTTGTTTGTTATTTGTCATTAGTCATAATAATTTTTCTGAGCTAATCATAGACAGTTCGACAGTTCACTCATTTATTCATTACGCCACTTTCGGTAATTAAGCAATCGCAAAATCTGTCATTTTTCTATCTTCAGGATGATAAAAAGCTAACACAATATCTTCTTTAGGAACACCGCAATCTAGTAAATCTTGAGTAATTCCCTCCTCTGTATCATCTCGTTCGATCCAAAATTTCCCCTCTACAACTCGCAAATGTAAAATCGTACTGTGAACTCGTCGAGCACCATTCCAACCAAAACTAATTAGTAAATAGCAATCGTGAGCTGCGATCGCTTGTAACTCAATATCTCCTTGACTCGGTTTGTAGCGAGCATAATCATTGATAATCTCTTGTGCGATCGATTGGTATCTGTCCAATTTATCTAATAGGTAATCCATTTTATAATCTCCTCCTGTTCTGGATTAAAAACAAAGAAAGAAATTTCACGTTCTTTGATAAATAATTGAATTGATGGACGTTGAAAAAAATTCTTATAAATCCGTTCGTTAATTGCTAAATAAAGAGCACGTTCAGGTTCTTGCTTACTAATAAATGTTAAATACAAATAATATTGTCCAATAGCTCTTTCTAGCTCTGTAACTGGTGAAGGACTGCGGAACGTTTTAATTTCAACAGCAATTTTTTGTTCGTATTTTTGGGCAGCAATAATTTTTTGTGCGCCTAAATCAGCGTAAACTGTTAAATCCTCAAATTCGACAGTCAACGGATCATGAGTAATCGTCCAACCATCCTTGACCAGAGCAACTCTCACAACATTATGATAAAGATCTAGTCTTGGCATCCAAAAACCCTGATTAAGTGCTACAAAACTCTAGTCTATAGCCAAAGATAGCTTAGACCAAGCGCTTATTACCTTAAAAAACACTAACAATACTCTCCCCCTGCTTGAGTTTAGCCACAAGATCGCCACTCCCATCTTTCCCCAATAACTGAACCTTATCTACTCGCACAGGTATCATCCGTTCACTATTAGTCACCAAAGCAACTTCTGAGGCCAATGATGCAGGCACAATTCCTACTAACATATCTTTAGTAGTTTTGAACTGTAGTGCTTGGGTGCCAATTTCTCCCCGATTCACTAGTCTAACTGCGCTTACTGGTAAGCGCTTGCCATAACCCTGCTCAGAAACTAAGAGAAGGTTGCCATCCGCTGGGATTGTAACACAGCCAACCAACTGCTCTCGACGGCGCAACCTAGAGGCTTGATTCCCCTGAGCAGTACGTCCCATCAACGGTAACTGTTGGTCATTAATCTCAAAGCGCAATAGTCGCCCATTGCTAGTTGCCAAGACGACTTGCTCCCTTGGTTGAGCCAGACGAACATATTTTAATTGGTCATCATCCTTCAATTTGAGCAAAGTCAGACCACGGGTTGTCAGATGTGTCAATTCAGAAACCTCTAAACGCTTAATCCGTCCCTGTTGGGTAAGCAAAATTAGATCGAGGTTCTCCACCCCATCAGCCAGAATAAAATGAGCCACCACTGCTTCTGATTGCACTGTTTTAGGAAGCAACTTCACCAAAGCAGTTCCTTCCCTACGTCCCGCAGCAGGAGGAATATCTCCTACTTTGACAGGGTAAGCTTTACCACCACTGGTAATCACTACTAATTCTTGGTGGGTGAGTGTTAGCTGAGTCTGAACCACAAAATCTTCACCATTCTTGGGTTTTGTTGTCGCAGCACGGGCTCCATTTCGCCCAGATTTTGTCTCTTTGTTGGGACGCTGTCGCTGCACGTACCCTTGATAGGTGAATTCTAGAACAGTCTCTTCTTCTTCAGGAAGGCTGGGAGCTGAGTCAGTCGCTGATGGGGAGAGGGGTAAGGAAGGGCTTTTTTCCTGTTTCTTCTGTCTGTTTCCTTGCTTGCTCTGCTTGCTATCGCCTTTTTTAGGGGACAGAGACCGAATCTTAGTACGACGGGAATCAGTGTACTTGCGTTTGAGCGATCGCAAATCTTTCTTCAAAGCTTTGAGCAACTCTTGCCGATCTCCAAGTAATTGCTGCAATTCCTCAAGACGTTCCCTTAACTCATCGCACTCCGTCTGTAGTTTTTGCCGTTCTAAACCAGTGAGGCGTCGCAGGGGCATTGCCAGAATCGCATCTGCTTGAGTTTCACTTAGTTTTAACTGCTCTTGTAGAGCTCGTTTAGCTGTTGTACCATCCGGAGCATTTCTGAGAATATCAATTAGAGTATCCAATTGGGCTAAGGAAGCCAGTAAACCTTCAACCAGATGTAAGCGCCGCTGTTTTTGCTCTAGTTCATAGGTATATTGCCGGGTGAGAGTCTGCTCTCGGAATTTCAGAAACTCTTCTAATAATTGCCTCAGACTAAGCTGGCGAGGCTGTCCGTCTACTAAAGCCAACATAATTGCCCCAAAGTTCGTTTGGAGGGCTGTTTGCCTGTATAGCTGTTCCAGAACGTTTTGAGCTTTAGTTTCTCGTTTGAGCTCCACCACCACTCGCATTCCGGAACGGTCACTTTCATCCCGGATATCAGCAATGCCTTCGATTCTTCCTTGGTTAACCAAAGCTGCTAGCTTTTCAATCCAGCCAGCCTTATTTACCTGATAAGGCAATTCGTTAATGATAATTGCTGTGCGACGGCGACGTCCTCGACTCCCTGGAATTTCCTCCACTCTGGCAATTCCCCGCAACGGGATACTACCACGACCACTCAGATAAGCTTCCCGAATACCTAAAGTATCGACAATTTCCCCCCCTGTGGGAAAATCTGGCCCTGGAATGAGTTGGCACAATTTTTCATCTGATAGATTAGGACGGTCAATTAGGGCAATTAAACCATCCACTACCTCTGACAGATTGTGAGGGGGGATATTAGTGGCCATTCCCACTGCAATGCCAGAGCAACCATTGAGTAATAATACAGGTAGCTGAGCTGGTAACACTACTGGCTCTTGCTGGGAACTATCAAAGTTGTTGATAAAATCAACAGTGGCCTCACCAATTTCTGACAGTAGGGCTTGAGCACCAATGGGAGCCAGTCGCGTCTCTGTGTAACGCATGGCAGCCGGTGGGTCATTATCCACCGAACCAAAGTTGCCATGACCAGCCAGAAGAGGATAGCGGGTCGAAAAGTCCTGTACGAGTCGCACCAGAGCATCGTAAACTGCTTGGTCACCATGAGGGTGATATTTACCTAAAACATCCCCTACTACACGAGCACATTTACGGTAAGGTCGATCCGGTGTTAGACCTAATTCGTACATGGCATACAAAATACGCCGGTGGACTGGTTTGAGTCCATCTCGAACATCGGGTAAAGCACGCCCGACGATCACACTCATGGCGTATTCCAGATAAGACCTTTGCATTTCCAAATGCAGGGCTGTGGGGATCACCTGACCGGTCTCTAGCAAGTTTAGCTGTTCTGCCATGAGTTAAAGTTCCCTATTTCTGACCAAAATTTTGATGAAGTATTGAGATACGGATGGCAATATTACCAAGTCCCTGTCAGACTTAATATCAAATCGCACTAATGAAAAGGAAGAATTTCTTGAGACAACGCCCATGAAAACCGTTTTGATTGTAGAAGACGATCCCATTAATGCTCGCGTTTTTTCCAAGATTCTCACCAAGCGGGGGGGCTTAAATGTCAAACATACTGAAGATGTAGAAGAAGTTATGGAAATAGCCCAAGCAGGGGAAGCTGACATCGTCTTGATGGATGTTTCTCTGGCTCACAGTGTTTACCAGGGTAAATCAGTAGACGGTATCAAAATTACACAGATGCTTAAAGCTGATACTCAAACTTCCAATCTGCCAATTATTCTAGTCACGGCTCACGCAATGGAGGGCGATCGCGAAAAGTTTCTCAAGCAAAGTGGTGCTGATGGCTACATCTCTAAACCAGTTGTTGACCATCAGTTGTTCGTAGATCAGATTATGGCTCTACTACCAAAAGATACATGAAATCTCTTTCCCAAGAAGATATTTATCACTTTTTGGTAGTAGTTTGACAATCCCCACGACTAGAAACCGAGGGATTCTAGTGCAGCAAGGCGGAAATGAACCAAAGCGTGAAAAAAAGCTAATTAGCTTAATATATAAGCTTTCTTCCCTCGGAACCTCCTGACTTTTCAGTGGGCAGCAGGTAAGAATTGATTAGGAATGTTCCTACTTTCTTTAACCTGGTGGTGAAAATTCCAAGGGAGTTGCCTTCACTAGCACTAGCGACCGGGAGGTTTCTTGTTGGGAATTGGGTATAACTACTAAATCACCTTATGGAGTCACAAGTACATGTGTACTAAAAAAGAACAATTTTAGCAACCCCTAGAATGAACACAGGATAAAATCTTTGCTTGGACAAAAAAAACTTAGGGAATAACGGCTTCAATCCTAGGGATCGCTAGAAACTTCTGAGTTTCAGCTAGTAAACGTTCACCCCAAAGATTTTCTTTAAGAAAATCTAAATCAGCATAGCGACTATCTAGGCGAAGTGCTGCTGCTCCCATAGCTATCCCCTGCTCCCTTTCACCTCTAGCATACAATGCCACTGCTACTGCTAGCTGAGGTTCCGCTGCCTGTTCATCAATGGCGATCGCCGCCTGCCATTTTTCAATAGCCCCACTCACATCACCCTGTTCATACTTTACCAACCCAATGTTGTTAATAGCAGGCCAGAAGTTCTTTTCTTCAGCCACGGCTTTTTCGTAAGCAGCAACAGCTTTGGGATATTGTTTAAGCTGGTAGTGAGCATTACCCAAGTCAAACAGGGCTTCTGGAACATCCGGTTTGAGCTTCAAACCGGTTTCAAGTTTACTGACGGCTTGAGCATACTCACCTTTTTGGAAATAAGCTGAACCCAAACTAAAGAAAATGCCTGATTCATTTGACTCTAGGGAAAGGGCTCGTAGTAAAGCAGTGAGACCTTTATCTAACTCTTGATTTTGTATGTACAAAGTACCCAAAATAAACCAAGTTTGATAGCGATTAGGTGCCAATTGCGTTGCTAATTCCGCCCTAGGCAATGCTAGGTCATATTGCTGAAATCGTACCAACTGAACCGCATCCTGAGCCAGATTCAAGCCTTGCTGCTCTAGTTCCTTTGAATCTAGCTGTAGAGTATAGGGTAGGAGTGCCTGTCCAGAAACTGGTGCTGGTACGGCTAGTAAACCGAGGAGAACAAGAAGGGAAACTAAAGGAATACGCTGGGACACGGCGGAGCCTCGAACAAAAATAGTGAAGTTATCTGTAGCTAAGTTAGCGCATAAGGTAGGTGGGCGTAAAAAAAGAACGGTAAATTTGTCTAGGGAAGTTTAGCTAGGACGCTTGCTATGTAAGGTGTTAACTGTTAAAGAAATTTTCCTCTACCTGATTATCCAGGTTAAGTCAAGAGAGATGAGGTATATTAACACCAAAAAGTCCCAAAGTAACTTAAACCCAATAAGCTTTGAGTGTCAGAAAAATTTCCTCAATTTGCTCTTTTGCTTGACTTGTCACCAATGGTTATTTTTTAGTTCTTTGGCATCGAGTTCTTTAGCTCTCCGACAACTGTTATCACTTGCGGGTGTAACAATTTTATTTTGTGTACCAGTAATTCTGTGGATGTTTATCAAGAATATTTTTAGGTTAACAGGTCACATCCACTTAGAGATTGACAGGCAGAAGGCAGGAGGCAGGAGGGAAGAAAGCTTGTGTAGTAAGCTTAACTCCGAACTCAGGTAATGTTAATATCATTTTGGTAGCCGGAATTTACATAACAATGCAGCAGTTAAAAAAGCTTTTACTTTTATTCAGAGACTCTTGTCGAGACAAGAGTTTTTTAAAATGGTTAGATCACATGGAGGGTTTTGTCTCCAAAGTTTTGTCTGTGGTGATGATTGTAGTCATCTTAGTAGCACTATATGACTTGATTTTTGTCCTGTCTAAGCAATTATTTGCTGAACAATCAGGCTTTTTTACCAAAGATCTATTGAACATTTTCGGATTATTTTTAAATATTTTGATTGCCCTGGAAATACTAGAAAATATTACCGCCTATTTACGCAAACATGTTATTCAAGTCGAATTAGTTATCGTCACTTCTTTAATTGCTGTTTCCCGTAAAATTATTATTCTTGACTTGTCAAAAACTTCAGGTGTACAGGTAATGGGCTTGGCTTTTACAATTCTGGCTCTATCATTTAGTTACTGGATCATCCGTAGAAGCAATTATAGAAGAACCCCTTAAAGTTCTAAATAAAAGTCTTCTACCTTTTTGTACAATTGACCAACAAACAACAAACAACAAACAACAAACAACAAACAACAAACAACTAATAACCAATATGACTTACTTCTTCCAATTTGAAGACGACTTTGTTAACTCCTTACATTGTATACCAATGCAAGTGCGTCTTAAATTAGACACTTGTGGCGTCAAACTCAAATTGCTCCACTGGAATAAATTGAGCCAGCAAGAGCGTCAAGCGCTTGTAGAGATGCCCTGCACTACAGCAGAGGAAATCGCTGCTTATGAGCAATATTTACAGCAACTAGTTGTAGCATATACAGGTACACCTGCCTCTAAACTGGCTATTGACCCTCATCCTCCTTGGCTGGATGCGACAATTATTCCCTCCAGCATTGAGGAAAAAGCTCAGGAGTTAGGAATATCGATT
>JAAHHL010000196.1 GCA_010672185.1 Caldora sp. SIO3E6
TCAGAAAAAGTGCAAGATTTTTGTATCGAGGGGCTCAAAAACCTTGCACCATCGTAGGGGAAAACCTGGTTACATTCCAAATGTGAGAGGTTAAAATCACCGGTAGTAACGCCAGCCTAAATTGCCCAAAATCCTTATGCAGCAAGCTATAATGAACTCTTAACTTATTACTTATTACTTATTACTTATTACTTTAAAACCCGCGTCAATCGACTTATTCAGCAAGCCCTAAGTAGAGACGCGCCAACAGCCCTACGGGCATCCTTCGGCAGGCGCGTCTCGACATCTAGCGGGATAACTAATATCAAGTTCGGATAATCACTTATAATTCCCTTCTCCCTTGCAACCTTCTTTCTTACCTTCTGCCTTCTGCCCTCTGCCTTCTGCCTTCTGCCTTATTGCCGCCAAGGTGTAAGTATTCAACCGAACTTGATATAAGGGATAGCAATATCCAAAAATTAGCCAGTAACTCGAATAAAGCCTTCTACATTAGACAAGTTTCTAGTGAAATTTCCACTTCGATTGCCTTTATTGCCTTCAGAGGTTGTAAAAGTAGAACTTCCCCTAGTGTATCCTCTAACAATGCCAATGTGATTATAAGCTCCTCCCGTGCTAGGCCAATCAAAAACGACGATATCACCACGTTCAGGGTTAACACTCCCTTTTGGATACCAAAAGCCCTTTTTCTGCGCCCAATATTGCCAAGAAGCGACTAATGCCATCGTTGCCCAATATCCATCGGGTTGAATGGGAACGTCAATTCCTACCTCCCGACAACAATAATAGACAAATGTTCCACACCAGTCGTAAAAAATTTTCGCAGTTCCAATGTGACCTAATTGTCGCATCGGTTCACGAAATATTTCTAGGTATTTCTCTGCTTCACTACTACTATTTACCCACCGTAAATTCTTACTGGCTTCATTTTCGGCAAAATTAGCCAATTTTAAACGAGGATTTTCCCCTGGGAGATCAACAAGCGTCGAATCAAATCTGCCAGCAAGCTCTTTCCATGTTTGAGTATAAACTTCACCGTCAATACTAATTCCTGCGTTCGCTTGAAAAGCCCTGACTGCTCTTTCTGTATTCGGTCCAAAATCTCCATCTACATCCCCAGCATTGAAACCTAATTCGTTTAATGCTCTCTGTAAAGCTTTAACATCCTCTCCTTTGGTTCCTCGTCTCAAAACACGAGTCAAAGTCGGTAGGGCAAAATCTGTTGAACCTCCGCCATAAGGAAAAGGCGAATTATCACTGTAATTAAGATTCCATGCTTCCCCCCTTTCTAACCTTCCATTGCGAAATTCAGGAACTCGCCAGATAGAAGAACCGGGAAAACGATTCAAATAGGATTGTAATTCCGAGGCTTTAGCAGGATTTCTTGAGTCACTTTCAGATCCCCAAATCGGTAAAATAGGCTTGGTTAATCCCATTGCCTCGTGTGATTTGAGACAGTCTTGTACTTCGTCTTCATTGGTTGCGCGAAAACCAAATTTCTCGAAATAAATTTGAGGCAAAGCAATGTCACAATTCTCATTGAGAATTTTCCAAGGAACATTGGGATGGAAACCGGGATGACCAAAACTTGTATATCCTAATGCACCTGTGGGAACCAGTGGACGCAGCTTGAGCAGTAAAGCTCGTACATTAGGATGACGGCTAGTATTTTCAACTTCTGCTTCTAAATCGAGAACATAACCATCTAAACCACAATCAAGTGCTTGTTTAACAGCAAAAACTTGTTGATCAATGTCCGATGTGCCATAATGATAGCCCCATCCAAATACTTGAATGTCATTATCTTGGAATTGTTTGACTATATTGGGGGAACATTGATGACTCCAGAACATGGGATTACTTCTACCGTCAAACACTTTCAGATAAACTCGTTTAGCTTTGACTTGTGCTATTTTATCCAAGTAATTGCTGCTAATAAGGTTTAAATTCCAAATCCAAATACCATGAGGGTGGGTAGCCATAATTTTCAATCCTTTTTATTGTGAGTATTTCTAGCCAACAAGGGATAATTTACTCAATCCCTAATGCTTCATAGGTTTCAGAGCCAACAATGCCGTCAACTGTAAGTCCTTGATCAGTTTGGAATTGCCTTACAGCAGCTTCTGTATTCGGTCCATAGATACCGTCAACGTCATTCTCACTGGTGAGATAATTACCTTCTTTCAATTTCATCTGAACTTGACGAACATCCCCACCCTGTATATAAGGGCTACTTAATCGTAGAATTCTTCCTGGAGGTGGATCTCCACCAAGGCCAAAACCTTGTGAGGGAGAGATACTAAGTTTACTATCGGTTATCGGACCATAGTCACCATCAGTATCAATTTGATCCCTCAGATGGGTTCTGTTCCAAAGACTTTGAAATGCTTTAATTCCCACATTGCCAATAGGAATTCCTGGAAAATCAAAGTGCCATGGATCTCTGGGGTTAACTCGACCATACCAAGACCAACCTTGAGCTTCTAAATAAGGTCGCCAACCATCGTAATCAGCCACATCTAAAGCTAAACCACTCTCATGATTACTTCTTCCAGGCTTTGCCGCAGCAGTTATGCCACAAATGCCTCTCTCATATCTTTTACGCAAGATATATTGTTGAGCGCAAGTACGATAGCCAGAGTTAATTCTCATTCTTCTGCCTCTGTTACTGATGGCTCTTGCTAAGGCTGTTTTTGCTGCTAGCTGTAAAAAAGGAAATTGCCTTGCATTAATCTCGATATTTAGATCAGAACAGTCAACCAGAGTTCCTGGAACAACAAGATTAACTTCTGCCAAAATCTGACGGGATAAACCATCTGCAGTTGTTGTGGATAATCCACAAGATGGCACAATATCTCTTAACATTGGCATTTTGAGCTTCTCCTAAACAAGTTCAGTGGTGTTGAGTTGTAATAAATTCAAAGCGTGTAATGTGATTAAACCAACAATGCCATCAGCCGCTAAGCCATCAGCTTCTTGAAAGGCTTTAACCGAATTTTCGGTTTCTTCATCAAAATTGCTAGTAATATCACCTTGATAGAAGCCAAATTCCTGAAGTCGCTCTTGAAGGCGTTTGACTCCGTCACCGGATAAACCTTTTCCTAAAATTTCCATTATTTTGTCTCCTGAATGATTATTCAAATTCCTTGGCAAAATACTAAGTTTCTGGGTCAAAATTCTCTTTTTTGGCGAAAATAAGCTCCTCAAAACTCTCTTAAAAAAACGAATTCAGCCTTCGTATTAACCCTTACGTCTTAGTTGAATAAAACCCGGATTAACACAGCAAATGTGATTAAAAATTGAGTGAATTAAAAGATGGTTGATTAATCACCGAAGTATTTGCTGCTTTGTTGTGCTTATTTACATCTAAACGTAGTGATTTATTAGTTCAGATATAAGATATTGATAAGGATTAAGAATTTACATGTAAGTTATGACTGACTTATGTGTATGATTTAAGATAAGTAGTAAAATCAGTACACCGACCATGCCTTCAAGACATATTCGCTTTGATTGGGCGATCAAAAAACTGCTGCGCAATAAGGCTAACTATGTAGTCTTGGAAGGGTTTTTAAGCGAGTTATTACATACTGATATCACCATCAAAACCCTTCTCGAAAGTGAAAGTAATCAACAAACCATTGATGATAAAAGCAACCGGGTAGATATTCTTGCGGAAACCGATGCCTCGGAGTTGATCCTTATCGAAGTACAAAACAACTCCCAACTGGATTATTTTCATCGTATGCTCTACGGTGTATCTCAATTAGTCACCGAATATCTCGAACAAGGACAAGAATACGGCGAAATTAGGAAAATCTACTCGGTGAATATCGTCTACTTTAACCTGGGCAAGGGGGATGACTATATCTATCGTCTACGCTCAGAGTTTGTTGGGGTGAATACGGGAGATATCCTGAAACTTTCCCGAGCCCAAGAAAAAAAATATAGCCTAGAAAAAGTAGCAGATATCTTCCCAGAATACTACCTACTGAAAGTAAGGAATTTTCAAGGATCAGCGGAAACTACCTTACAAGAATGGATCTATTTTCTGAAAAACAGCGAAATCAAAGAGGAATTTGAAGCCAAAGGAATGGTAGAAGCCAAGGAAACCTTGCGAGTAAATAATCTCTCAGACACTGAAAGAGCGGCATACAACCGTTATATGGACAATAAAAGTTACGAAGCAAGTATCTTGAGTACCCAGGAGTTTGAGGCACAATGGCAAATCGAACAGATTGAGGAGATTGAAACTAAAGCGAGGGAAGAAGGTAGGCAAAAAGGTAGACAAGAAGGTAGGCAAGAAGGTCGGCAAGAAGGTCGGCAAGAAGGTAGGCAAGAAGGTAGACAAGAAGGTAGACAAGAAGGCATCCAAGAAAACACAATAGCGATTGCACAGTCGTGTAAACAACAAGGCTTAGATGTGGAAACTATTATGGCAATCACCCAACTGTCTCGAGAAGATATTGAAGCTTTGTGAGCTTATTACTCGTTATCAATGGATAATTGATAATTGATAATTGATAATTGGTTAATTTGGTTTAAGACCTCTGAGGCTCTTTCCTTGCTACCGCTAACGCTATCATTTATGAAGAAAATAAAAAGAAAAGATTTTCCTTAAGCTCAATCATCTTCTTTCTCTTGAGAGGTCATTATCCATTATCCATTGTTCATTATCAATTATTGAATTCCTCAACCGTTAATCTTCTACAACCACCAACTCTGATTGAACAAAAGGCTCTTGGGCAACCCCTGCTAAACCTAGAGATGCCAAAAGGTTAGCCCAAGCCTCCTGGAGATTCCCATCTTCTGGATTTGCAAAATATAGTTCAGCTAGATTCGCGATCGCATCATACCAAATCTCCTGTTCCCGATAGACAAGGTACTCTTGAGATTGCACTGCCTCTAACTGATTTTCTAGTTGGGAGTTGCTTGGTTGCCGTTGTATCCAGCCGTCTACTACTAAGTCTGGTTCATCGGTTGTATCTGGTTGACAGTCAAGATTTAAGCGCCAACGGTAGTTTGCTTGCAATTGGAGAGCATACTGCGGCTTGGCAGGAATGGTAACTTGAATAATTCCCGGCTTTTCCGTTAGCTTAACTCCTGTTTTGTAAATGGTTTTACGTTCTTTGCTATCAAGGAGCAAAAACTCTATGGTGCTAATATCTTCAGGGGCATAGGGAATATAAAACCAAAAAGTTGGATACTCGGAAAGGGTATAATCACTACCATTGTTGGCGACTAAAGCTGTCAGAGGTGGTTCCATTGCTGGGCAATTAGCCTCAGGACGGGTTGTTCCTGGTTTGGGATTACCTGTTGGTGTGCCGGTATCTGGTGGTGCTGGAGGCTTGGAACTTACCTCTACCTTGGATCTGGCACTATTCTCAATTGGTTTCATAATCCGCCCGGAGTTTAAACTCCGGGCTAATAGCTCAAGTCCACTAAAGTGGACTAAAGCCTTGTTCCAGTCGTCTAAAGACGACTTTAGCTGTGAGCCAGGGGTTTTGAACCCCTGGCGGGTTATCAGGGTTGGTGCAAGATCTGAGCCTACCCTAACTTCTGTTCCCAGACTCATCGGATTAGCTCTAAACAGAGAAGTTTGGGTTGAGGTAAGAAGACCCAACACTATAAAATTGGCGATGTACAAAGCCTGAAATTTTGTTTTCATCATTCCATTTCCGCAACCCCAGTTATCAAATTTTAGGTCTTTTGAAGTACTTATCTATAATTTTAGCTTACCCAACCTAAAATTAATTATCAATTATCAATTATCAATTATCAATTATCAATTATCAATTATCAATTATCAATTATCAATTATCAATTATCAATTCTACTATTCCTCCTGTACCAATTAAGGCTAATACTGATGGAACCAGTGGTATCCAACCGCCTTTAGTGAAGACAAACCAACAGCATCCATATAAAAACAAGACAGAGATGCTAAATGCTACCCCTTTAGGTAGAGTACCTGGTAAGTACCAAACAATTACTCCACCTGCTAATGACCAAAACCCAATCCAGAGACCATCTCCCCACTGGGGCCACCACCATAATAGGGGTCGATTATCTTCAACGGCACTAAGAATCTGACTGACAGCATGGGCATGGATATACAACCCTCGCATTTTGCCGTAGGGTGTACCGTGATCATCTTGGATACTGGCAGCTGTAACCCCAATAAGAACAACTCGATCCTGAACCCAAGCAGGGTCAAAATTATCGCTATTAGTGAGAACATCTCTAACTGTAACTTGCTGAGCAATATGAGGAGTGTTCTGGGAAATATTTGGGATATTACGGTAATTGAGCAACAGTTGATTTCCTGCTGCATCTAATTTTTGATACCCCCCACTCCTACTCTGCAAGCGCTTGATAATAACAGAACCAAACTTCCAGTCTTTGCCTGTAGCTTCTACGCTAATTCCCCTAGCTTTGAAGTATCGGTATGCCAAATTCCAACTTAAAGAATAGGACGTACTACAGCGAGAAGTTTGAGCTAGGGCATTGCCAGTACGGGATAAAAGATAGCGACGGATTGTGTCGTCTTGATCATTGAGGTCACTATCATTGTACAAGTCAACAAAACCCACTTGGGTCTCTGGGATTTGAGGAGGGGGAGCAATACTGTATTCTATACTTTTACCTAATGCACAGATAGCAATCAAGTCTTTATTCTGCTCCATATGAGCAACTAATGCTTGATAACCCGGTTCTACAGGTTGATCTCGAACAATGTCTAAGCCAATCACTGAGGGTTGATGCTGCTGCAACTTGCTCAAAAGCTGAGTTAAAATCTCATCTGGTAACGGATGACCATACCAATCTTCACTGATATCTCTTTCATCTGCACCTATAATTAAAAGACGTCGGTCTGCTTCTTCAACTGGTCGTCTTCGCATTAAATGGTCGAATGCTTGTAGCTCCCATGTCTGGATTAACCCTAGCGATCGCACTGCTATTACCAAGCCTGTAACAATTATACTAGTGAGGAAAACTCTTAACAGTTTGGGTTTAAAGCATGTTGTCAAACTATCGAAGGGCCAAGCATTTGGATTGTATACCTTGGGCTTCGTAGATGAATTATCCCCCAAATGCTTTGCTGCTAAAGCACCATGCTGCGCAAATGCCCCGACATCCAAATCTACTGGCATTACCGCCGGTTGAAGTAACTCTTCCCAAGTCGGTGGAACTTCCGCTGGATTCTGGCAAATCACCGGTAACCAAGTAGCACCAGGCAACTCCTGAAATTCTTCCAAACTCTCTTGTGCTCTTCGCACCGCCGTATACAGAGGTTGCCCCTGGGAATATTCCCTCAAAAACTCCTTTAAAAATGATTGTGCTACTTGATCTGGCACTACCTCCTGCATGACAATAACTACTGGTATTTGTAAATTGGCTAGCTTCTGTGCTAATCCCAACCCATCACAAGAGTTGAAAATGGCGATTTTCAATCCTTGATGAATTGCGGTTTGTAAAGCGTGCTTAAATTGGTCAATAGTTAAACTCTCCTGGTCATTGAGATAAATCCGACCTGTATCACTCTCCGTCTGACTATGACCAGCAAAAAAGAAAATATCCCAGCTATTTTTGTCCCGCAGCTTTCTAATTAATTCTTGGGCTTGAGGTTGCTCTAAAAATACTGTCTCTGCTCCCTCCAACCCCCGAATTGCCTCCTGATCCGGTTGCAGATTAAGGTTGCTGCTATCTCCCAAAACTGCCAAAATTCGGACTTGGTTGGGCTGAGAAACTGATGTTTGCTGTACTTCTGGTCGTTCAAATTCCGGCAAACTAAAGCTAATACCTACATCAGGATACTGCTCCAATAAATCCCAGACATGCCAAGGTAACTTCCAAAGTTGGGTTTCTCCAGCTTGAATCACCAAGCGAATTTCATCGGCATGATTAGCAAATTCCCTCCCTAATCTCTCTCTAATCCTTTGCCAACTCTCATCAACTGAGGTTTTTAGCCAAGTTTTCATATTGTTTTCCAAGAGTTGAACCCATTGGCGACAAGCATCCACATCTTCCCTGACAGAGCGTTGAACAGTTAGGCTAGGAGCAATTTGCCAATCGTCGTCATTACTCCGGTGGGATTGTTCCTTGCGAGACAGGGTTCTGAGACTACGAAAACGGGTTTGCCAAGCAATGTAGAAACCTTCAATACCTGGGTTAGGGGGTAGCTTGCCTTCAATTTCTGCTGAGGGTAAAGCTTGATGATGCCAAATTTGCAGCGAAACATGAAATCCTTGGTAAAAATCACCAAGTCCAATCTTTAAAATTGCTACCCTACCCATATTTGTTTGTTATAGCTATTAATAATTGTGGGCTTGTTGAATAAGTAATAAGCATTAGAAGGCAGGAGGCAGGAGGCAGGAGGCAGGAGGAGTAAGAGTTTATTCGGGATTACCTGGTCAAAGTGGAAGGTTTTTGAGCTTATTGATACAATTTTCACCTGGAAGCCGAAAAATTTAGTCCATTTTAATGGACTTAAGCTATTAGCCTTGGATTTTAATCCAAGGTGGGTTAGGCCATTCAACTAGCCAACTATGTCTAGACTTCAGTTGACACCAATGCCTAACACCTCACACCTACCACCTACCCTCAAGCAATAAAATCTTCAGTAACACTAACATTATCAAGCCCCACTCGAACCCGGAAAAGAGTTCCCGGTGGGGGACTAAAACGCCCCTCTAGAGATTTATCCTTACCTTCTTTTTGCTCATCACTTCTGGCTTCTACTTCTAGCTTAGTTTCTCCTGAGGCTGAAAGCACACTCAGTTTTAGATGAGGGGGTAACTTTAGGAGTTTACCCGCTGGCTGCAATTGCACAAAAACACTGATTCTGCCATCAGTCCTGGGCATAATTGCCACAATCAGGGCAACTGCGTGACTTCCCAATTGCATACCCAGATCAATTAACCTCGCCTTTCTTACCCCGGCTTCTGGATTACCTGGATCTATTTTTCCTAAACTTAAAGCCGCTTGCCAACGAGTTTCCTCCTCCTGAGCATTGTGCAACAATTCCTTTAAAGCCGCGATCGCTTCTGGATGATGATCGCCAATTTCCCCTAAGACACCAGCGGCTTGATAACGGATCTTCTCTGGCTGATCCGGTTGCAGCAGACGAATTACTGGGGTGATGGTTTCTAGGGTAACCGTCTCAGGGGAGCCTGTTGAACCCCGCACTGGACTTAACTCCAGAGGAACGAGAAGTGCTTCCGCTGTCTGCCAACCGGACTCAACTATCCCCTCTAACCACTGTCTCAAACTCACTGGTGGCTGACTAGGGGTAGCAATTCGAGATTGTCTCAACCGCTGCTGGTATAGTTGTTGTCTCCATTGCTCATTTGCCAGTAAAGCTGC
>JAAHHL010000197.1 GCA_010672185.1 Caldora sp. SIO3E6
TTTGCAGGATTTGCTCATAGAAGTAGACCTTACCATAAGGGGGAGTCGAACGTATCGAAAGCTCTCCACATTCTGTATCGGAGAGGAACTCCATCACTACGGCTACCGGTGCCCCCTCCAAATGAGGAGTGTAGCTACTGCGAATTATCCCAGGTTCTACTGGTTGTACCTGAGGTACATAAAACCAATCGGGAGCCTTGAGAGTAATCTTTTTGTTAACTGTGGCTACTATGGCAAAATTAGAGCCAATCAGCATTTGAGGTTGAATTTTTCCTGCGGCTCCCAACGCATCAGTCAATGCTGCCGCCAGCAGGGGTTGTTGAATATTTTCCACAGGCTCATCTGGTATAACAAAATCTGCTGGAAGTTTTTTCCATGCCACAGTCGGTTTCTGTTGAGTTGGCTGAACCTGTAGAATCATACGGCTACACCAAAACCATTACTTGGAAGTATATTTGTATTTATTATAATAGAATTACCAAACAAATTCCCAGTTCCCAATTCCCAATTTCCAGTTCCCAATTCTAAATTCTAAATTCTAAATTCCCATGACTATAACCCGGCGCAATTTTTTATTAACTAGTGCTGCTGTTACTACTGGTATTGTTGGATGTGCAGCATTAGGAGAAGAACATTCTTCTAATACTACAGACCAACCAGTGGTAACTACAGCACAGCAAACAGCAACAGCAACTATGCCAGAAAGAGAGTTAGGAAATACTGGCTTGGTTGTACCGATATTGGGTTTAGGAGGTGCGGGAAGAACCCCTTTATCTAAAGATAATCGGGAGCAAGAAGCTTTAGCACTTATCCAACGGGCACTAGAATTGGGTATTCGCTACTTTGATACCGCAGCTAGTTATGGACCTAGTGAAAACTACTTAGGAAAAGTACTACCAAGTTACCGAGAATCGATACTTATAACTAGTAAAACTGCTGCCCGCGATCGCGATGGAGCATGGAGAGAGTTGGAGCGATCGCTTAAGCGCCTGAATACAGATTACCTGGATTTGTGGCAGTTGCACCACGTCTCTTTTGAGCGAGAATTAGACGAAATTTTCGGTAAAAATGGAGCAGCTAAGGCTTTAGCAGAAGCCAAGGAACAAAAACTAATTCGCTTTGATGGTATTACTGGACACCACGAACCAGATATTATTGCTGAAGGTTTACGTCGATATCCTTTCGACACTACCCTTGTTTCTATCAATGCTGCGGATAAACACCACCCCCGTCCTTTTATTCCTACCGTACTACCAGTAGCAGCGGAACAAGGAGTTGGGGTTATTGCCATGAAAGTCCCTGCCTATGGACGTTTGTTCAAACCAGGAGTTTTGGACGGTATGCACCAAGCTTTAGGCTATACTCTCTCACAGCCCGGTGTTCACTGTGCTGTAATTGCAGCGGAAAATGTCCCTCAGCTAGAGTCAAATGTGCAAGTAGCCAGAGCCTTTAAGCCACTTCCAGAAACAACTTTAGCTGAGATTGAGCAACGCACTGCCGCTAGTTGGGAAGATAATACCTTTTTCCGTGCTTGGACTTAGGAATTGTTGTTTGTTGTTTGTTGTTTGTTGTTTGGGAATTGGGAATGGGGAATGGGCAATCAATTGCATAATAGTGAACAATCACTATCCAAGGAAGAATGGTTAACTAAAACTAAGGATTTTCGCAATTCTTTGTCAGTTACTGGTGAATTCTTAAGTACTACGGTTATTAATGCGAGAAAAAAGGAAAGATATTGATTTATTTGGATACCAGCGTCATTGTTCCTTTCTATTATCCGGAAACTCTCACTAACGCAGTAGAATAATTATTGGCAAATTAATTTCGGCTGTTAACGTCTGGTTAAATGTTAAATGTAGAGCCCAAACTGGCTTTATATAGCAACCGCCAGGGAGGTTAGGACAACTCGAAATGCTGAAACCTTCACCTGTCAATCTCTTGCCTTCTGACTTGAAAGAGATGCGGGGACGCACCAGACGCACCAGACGCGGAGAAAGGGACTTTCATGCATGGCGGTGAAAAAATTTTTTCATCGGGACTGCCTTCTGCCTTCTGCCCTCTGCCCTGGAGCCTTTTGCTATACTTTCTTTTATTAGAAACGGCCTTATGGTTAAGGAATTCGTACCAAGTGAAACTATTGTCGCGATCGCAACAGCAGTTGTTCCTCAGCAAGGAAGCATCGGTATTGTCAGATTATCTGGTTCAGAGGCAGTGGCGATCGCTCGTACCTTATTTCAGACGCCAGGAAATCAAGTTTGGGAAAGCCATCGGATTCTCTACGGCTATCTGCGCCACCCCCAAACCCAACAATTGGTAGACGAAGCACTGCTACTAATTATGCAAGCGCCTCGCTCCTACACTCGTGAAGATGTAGTAGAGTTCCACTGCCACGGTGGAATTATACCAGTCCAGCAAGTATTACATTTATGTATAGAACAAGGGGCAAGGTTAGCTCAACCGGGAGAATTTACCCTACGGGCATTTTTGAATGGTAGGCTGGATCTAACTCAAGCCGAAAGTATTGCTGAGTTGGTAGGTTCCCGCTCCCCTGCTGCGGCTCAAGTAGCTCTTGCCGGTTTGCAAGGTAAGCTTGCTGAACCGATTCACCAACTACGAGCTACCGGTTTAGATATTTTGGCTGAAATTGAAGCCCGGATTGATTTTGAAGAAGATTTGCCTCCTTTGGATGAAGGGGAAGTAGTCACCAAAATTGAACAGATAGTGGAGCAAGTTACCAGTATCCTCTCCACAGCAGACCGGGGTCAACTACTGCGCACAGGTTTAAAAGTAGCTATAGTTGGACGACCTAATGTAGGTAAATCCAGTTTACTCAATGCCTGGAGCCAGAGCGATCGCGCGATCGTCACAGAGTTACCTGGTACTACCCGTGATGTGGTGGAATCTCAGTTAGTAGTGGGCGGGATACCAGTACAAGTACTGGATACTGCTGGAATTAGGGAAACTGCTGATAGAGTAGAGAAACTGGGAGTCGAGCGATCGCGCAGTGCTGCCCAAGCTGCTGACTTAGTTTTACTAGTGATCGAAGCAGTAACTGGCTGGACAACAGCCGATCAGGAAATTTACGAACAGGTGCAACATCGCCCTCTGATTCTGGTAATTAACAAAACTGACCTCACCCCGGCAAATACCGTATCTTTTCCTGAGACAATTAATCAAATGGTTACTACTGCTGCTGCTCACAATCAAGGCATTAGTCACTTGGAAACAGCAATTCTCAAAGCAATACATACTGATAATCTCACCGCTGCTGACTGGGAGTTAGCAATTAACCAACGACAAGCAGCTGCCTTAACTAGAGCCAAAATCTCTTTGGAGCAAGTACAACAAACAATTGCCCAACAGTTACCTCTCGATTTCTGGACAATTGACTTACGAGGGGCAATTCAAGCTTTAGGGGAAATTACAGGAGAGGAAGTCACTGAATCGATACTTGATCGTATTTTTAGTCGTTTCTGCATTGGAAAGTAGTTGAAATGAGGAGAAATCATTATGAACTGGAAAATTGATAAAGCAAAAGAGCAATTCTCGGAACTGATTACTGCTGCCGAGGAAGAACCTCAGCTCATTTACGAACACAACCAATTAGTCGCAGCAGTTATAGAAGCCGAAATGTTTCAGGAATTCTTATCTTGGCAACAACAGCGCCATCAAAGCTCATTGGCTGATAGTTTTGCACAGTTACGTCAGCTTTGTATCGAGGAAGACTACATTTTTGAGGTTCCCTCTCGACAAGATCGTCCTAACCCTTTCTTGGAAAGTTAGCATGACTTTTCTGTGTGACACAAACATAATCAGTGAATTGGCACGATCCCAACCCAATCCAGGAGTGCTGAATTGGAGTGCAAATGTCTCATCAATTACCTTGAGCGTCATTACTGTTGAAGAAATTTTCTATGGTTTGAGCTCAAAACCAAATCCTAGAATCCAGAACTGGTTTCAAGAATTCGTCAAAAGTCGTTGTCATATCATACCTTTGACCCCTGAGATTGCTCAACGTTCCGGCGAGTTGCGAGGACTTTTGAGAACTCAAGGGAAACCTCGTTCTCAAGCCGATATGCTGATTGCGGCAACAGCCCAGATTCGTAATCTCACCTTGGTAACGCGGAATATCCGTGAGTTTGAAGATTGTGGTATTTTACTTCTCAATCCATTCACCTGATTCAAAATCTATCTATTGATTCTCTCTAACAGAAGGAGAAGGGCAATAGGGAGCGATCGCATCGCCTATAGGTTGGGTTCACAAATCAATACTTTGGGGAAATTTTATCCTATGCCCCATTCCCCATTCCCCATTCCCTATTCCCTATTCCCTGATGCCCGGTTTATTGAGCGTACCATAAAAAAATTGGTCAAAGAATTTTCTGTTGAAAAGAGGTGTTGTTGAAAGGCTTATATAGGCAACACCCTTGCTTTCTGTCCTAGATACCTTCTCAGTCACAGTCACTTTGTGTCCATTGCCCTCAATACCTCAGGGGTGAGAAGCTCTTCAAAAGTAGGCAGGGTATGAAGTGCAGGTAGGAAAAAAATTAATAGCAATGACTAATACTCATCCACTTATTGAAATTCATCTGAGACTAATCGGAGCCTTACAGAAAGGATACATTGAGGCATTGGAAGCCGGAGACTGGCAAGCAGCAGACTATCGATGTTCCCACTTGAACAAATTGGCTGAAGGGTTGTATTATCTCAGTCAGTCTCTTGAGCAAGGACACCAGCCTCCATTACCAGTGAAACATAGGAGTAATCCTAGCTGGCTCAATAGTGTTCGCACGATTAACCCAACTCAATCTCCAACTCAATCCCCAACTAATCCCCCAACTAATCCCCCTCAAGCTACCGAACAGTCTACGGCATCGCCAGCAATAGTAACAGAACCATCTAACTATGAATGGGGTGCTGGTTATCAAGGTGCAGAGCCACCGCCAATTGATGAAGTGTGGAAGTAATCTTCAAGGGATGAAAAGTATTCCGAACGCTGTTCACATAGGTTTTCAGCGGCATGGACTTACTTGCAAATTCATTTTGAGTAGTTGGTTTATTAAGTGCAAAAGTCTTACTATATACTAATGACCAATGACTAATGACTAAGCGGCGGGGTAGACTATTCTTTCGATACCTAGAAGGAATCAGCTTCCCGCTGCTTTCTCTTTTTTAGTCTGGTTGTTAAGCAAAAGACACATTAACCTTGCATGTTTCGGATGACAGATCACAGGCTGTGTCACGGTACGACAAAAAAAATTCCCCTAGCAGCACCAGGGGTCACAGATTAGTCTTTGTAGCGAGATTTATTTATTCGTTAGGCAACAAGCGGCTGAAGTAGCTGTCTATTGAATAACCAGGAACACGAGTGGTGTAGTCCATCTCAGTACCGGTGACAGACTCTGCCAGTTTCTCAAAAGAGCCTGAACGCCAGTTACGCTCATGGATAGGCTTAGACTGCTCACCCCGAAAGTAGGCTTGAGTACCAATTACAGAAGCAGCAAGCCAGCCAACAACCAACAGTGAGATAACAATAGTCATGATCTTTACTCCAAGGTAATTTCAGCAAATAAAGCAACAATGAGAACTAGCTCACAGCTAGGGTGATTAACACTAAGGAAGTAACAAACAAAGTCGCGATCGCACCTATTAAGGCATAACGGCGTTGCTGTTCAGGAGAAGGATAGACCGCATAGTACATCTGAGGCTCCGTCGCATAGTTGTTGAGAACGCCTAATTCATTGGATGTGTACATAATCAATAGCTCCGTGTAACGTTTTGTTACATCTAATATAACGAATTATTACAAAAAGTGGTTGTGACTTGACACAATTACTTAGGTGATGTTTGTCACCTCAGGGGTGAAAAGACAGTTGAAAAGTAGTCAGGGTGTGGGGTATGGGGTGTAGGGTGTAGGGAAAAAGATGCTCAACGCGACAATCGGTAGGGAGGGTTGAATCAGGTAATAGAGGATTAATCAGCTTTATGAGGGTTGATTTATACCGGGTTTGGTATTATAAGTTCTCTCTTCTCCCCTAGCCAATACTGCTCGGATAAGCTCGAATCCCTCTCCCTCAGCTTTCTTACCTCCCACACCTCCCACACTCTCTTAACCGAGCAGTATTGCTCCCCCAGCTCCCCAGCCATTTTCCCTCTAGTGAATTTTCCCAGTTGGAGTGCTAAGCTACAATAGCTTGAACAATACGTGCAATATTCCTGGCATCATCTATACCTCGATGATGGGTTCCTTCGAGCTGAAGTCCAAGTTTGTTCAAAGCCCCACTCATGCCAAATTTCCTCTTAGAGTTGACAGCAGCAGAAAATGCTTTTTTAAGGTTGAGATGCCCTCCCGAAAAAGGGTAGCCAATATTATGTAGCCGACAATCTTGCTTAAATTGATTTTTATCAAAGTCTCCCCATGAGCAGAAAAGATAGCTGCCAAACGGATAAAACCAGGACTGGAAATCTTGGAGAACATCGGGAAAAAGAGGAGCAGCGTCAACATCCTGTTGCGAAATCGACGTTAGAGACTGGCAAAACTCCGTCAGTAGAGGATGCAATATCGGCTTGATAAAGCTTTGGTACTCACTTTCTAATTGAAGAGTCTTGGAGTTAAGCATCACAGCTCCAATTTCGATAATTTCCATTCTGTGGCGAGGAACAGAATGATCATTGGCACAAGTAGCTTCAAGATCGACAATTAGATAATAATCCTGGGTAATCTTCATCATCAAATTTAGTCATGTGTTGGTTTGCTCTAAGCAAGCGATCGCCACCTTTCTTTGTGTTCTTTGTGCCTTTGTGGTAAATTCTCTTCAAAATACTGAACCCATTGGTGTCCAATCTCCAGAAGGAATAAAGGCTGCCCAGTAGTAGGGGTGCTGGTAATTCTGACTCCTGAGCATCTCTAACTGTGTCTGGCGCAAAGCTTGGGAACGACCTTCATTGTTGAGCAAGCGCTGGTAATATTTCACCATTAGGTCTTTGGTTCCTATATCATCAACTTTCCACAGACTGAACAGTTGACTCTCGGCTCCCGCCATCACCAAAGCACGGCGCAAACCATAAACCCCTTCACCATTGGCAACATCTCCTACCCCTGTCTCGCAAGCGGATAGCACTACCAGTTTTGTCCCAGACAGATTCAATCCAGCAGTTTCTAGCGCCGTCAGCACCCCATCTTCCGTGCCACTCTGACGTAAGTTGATGCCAGCTAAAGCTAAACCGGAACGCAGTAGGGGATTTTCCAGGTTGGCAATTTTGGCAGGAGAGCTTTTACCGGGACTATGTTCTACGCCAATACTGGCTCGGTTGGAGAAGGGATTAGTAGAGTCTGGTGCTGCCACTAGTTCTATATCTTCTAAGAAAAAGCCGTGGGTGGCAATGTGCAGAATACTGGGACTTTGTACTTGTTTGATGGCATTTTCGGTGGCAAGGGATTCTGTTAGCAGTTGTGCTTCTGGGAGCATCGGAGCGATCGCTTGAGCTTCTTGCTTTGTACCTGGTAAAGGGCTAAATTTAAGGTTGGTGAAATTATTAGAACGAAGGTTTCTCGTTTTCTCTGTCCCCGCGTCTCCCTCTCTCCGCGTCTCCCCAACCCCTGGACTACTGTAATCAGGATTAGCAACTATCAGAGGTTGGGAGCGATGGGGAAGAGAAAGCTGCAGCTTGAGTAAGTCCCGTCCAGAGGTGAGATAGGTGATAGTGTAGTTTTCCAGTAAATAGCGATCGCTTTCATCTACCAGGGCAGCAAAAGGAATGAGGTTGAGTTGGCTGTCGGGAGATATCAGGAGATTGCGAGTATTACCCAAAAGGGAACGGATGGGTTGCATCAGTTGCTCATCCAGTTTGCGGGCAATGGTTTTGGTACGGGAGGAAGAGTATTGTAGGGCTGTACGAAACTCGGTAATCAACTGATTGATAGATTCAGCTGCACCTAAGTCTAGCCATTGAGGTTCTCCTTGGGAATGGAGGATGTAGGCGGCGTAGTGGGGTGAACCCCATTTTTCACCGGGTTGAGCTTTGGGATTGAAGGGTTTGTACAGTACTAGTTCGATTAAGGCAGCATCGTCAGGGATTAACTGCTGCACTGCTTCGATAGTAACGGGTTGGGAAGCAAAACGGAACTCAGCACTACGGAAACTGAGGGTGTTTTCTAGCTCATTGATTTCAGCTTTAAGGGTAGCAATTTGCTGGCGATATTCCTGCGGTGGGGTATTGCCAATACCTTGGAATAGTAGTGCTGCTAGTTGGGAGCGCTTAGTAACCAGTTTGTCAAGTAGTTTCTGGTTTTCGGGAGTGAGATTTTGACGTAGGGTTTGCAGATTATCGGTAACAGCATCTAGGATACGACCTTTGCGGCGTAGGAGAGTAGTGAGGGCAAGACGTGCAGCTTGGGGATTGTTGGGTGCATCTTGCAGGTGTAGAGAAATAGTCCAATGAGTAGAAGCAGCGATTGTTGCCATGTAGTCCTGTTTCTGACGTTCAGAACCAACAGCAAGGTTGGCATTAAGGTTGTATTCCTCAATATTCACCCCCCGATTGAGTAAGTCAACAGCACGGTTAATTTCGCCCTGTGCCTGGTACAGTAAAGCTAGATTGTTGAAGTTTCCTGCTACATAAGGATGCTTGTCTCCCAGTAAGCGTTGGAAAAGGTTCAAGGCTTGGTAATAGAGGGGTTCAGCTTCAGAGTACCGTTCCTGACTGTCGTAAAGTCCAGCCAGATTGTTGAGGTTGGTTGCTATAGAAGGATGCTCCTCTCCCAGCAGGCGTTGGCTCATGTTCAGGGCTTGCCGCAAGAGGGGTTCGGCTTCAGAGTACCGTCCCTGTTGCCAGTACAACAATGCCAGATTATTGAGGCTGAGTGCTACATCAGGATGCTCCTCTCCCAGCAGGCGTTGGAACAGGTTCAAGGCTTGGCGATAGAGGGGTTCAGCTTCTGTGTAGCGTCCCTGGTTCCGATACAGTAGAGCCAGATTATTGAGGCTTCTTGCCACAGCCGGATGCTCTTCTCCCAGCAGGCGTTGGGTTATGTTCAAGGCTTGGTGATATAGTGGTTCGGCTTCTGTATAGCGTCCCTGATTTTGGTACAGATATGCTAGATTGTTGAGGCTAGCTGCTACATCAGGATGCTCCTCTCCTAAAAGGCGTTGGCTCATGTTCAGGGCTTGGCGATAGAGGGGTTCGGCTTCTGTGTAGCGTCCTTGATTTTGGTACAGATATGCTAAATTGTTGAGGCTATCCGCTACATCAGGATGTTCCTCTCCCAACAGACGTTGCCTCATTTGCAGTGCTTGGTGATATAGTGGTTCGGCTTCTGTGTAGCGTCCCTGATTTTGGA
>JAAHHL010000198.1 GCA_010672185.1 Caldora sp. SIO3E6
CGTTACACACCTTGAAATCAATTTCAAGGCTAATAGCCTAAGTCCGTTAAAACGGACTCAAAATATTTAATTAGTTCCAATAATTTTACATTAATCTGTATTATTACCAGTCGTCTTGAGACGACTTTCGCTATTAGCCTCGGAATCAATTCCGAGGCGAAAAACGGCTGAGACTATCCTATTCCTTAAAATCAATCCCTATTGGTTGTAATTTTAGCAATTTTGTGCTATGATTTTAATAATGGAATAGGTGTGCGCCTGTAAGGTATGAACTGCTATCCCTGACTTAAAAAAACAATTGTGGAACTGGCATCTTGCCAGTCAATGTAGAAGAGGTGAATTGGGAATAAGCGCTCGCTTTCAGCACCAACGAAGCTGATCGCATCCCTTAACCTAAGAATATCGCTTGCGTTAACCTGGGGATGGTGTTGGGCAGGTTTTGATCCCAATATTCGGGTCAAATGGTCTAGATTGTCGCTAAACCGGCCCCTACAACATGTGCAATTTAATTAACATCAGACCTAAATTATAAATTACTTGTTACTCGCTTCCTCAATAGCTTTATGTAACACCTCTGGAAATTCCTCCCCCGTTTCCTCCTGCCAAATCTCACCAAACTTGCTGGCTCCCAATACCTTTAACATTCGCCCTAAATCCCTGATATCCGAACCTACTGGCTCTTTGTTATGTTCCACATCAATAGCAAAGACTCGAATGTAGATTTGCAAAGCCTCAACCCAATGCTCTTGAGCTTCTAACACTTCGCCGTATTTACCCAACACATCAGAAGCGTTGTACCAGTCTTGGTACTGCTCTATAATGCCAAAAGCTTTTTGATAGTAATCCTTTGCCTTCTCAAATTGCCTCTGCTGTCGGGCAACTAACCCCAGATTGTGATAATTACGAGCAGCATTGTACCAATCCTGGTTGTCTTCGTATATCTGGAGAGCCCTGCGAAAATAGACGTTTGCCTCCTCAAACTGTTTCTGCTCTTGGGCAACTACCCCCAGATTTTGATAGTCACCAGCAGCAGAGTACCAATCCTGGGCATCTTCGTATATCTGAAGAGCTTTGCGGTAATAAGCAGTTGCTTCCTCAAGCTGCCCTTGTTCTTGGGCAACTACTCCCAAATTGTGACAGTCACTAGCAGCATTGTACCAATCCTGGTTGTCTTCTCTTATTTGGAGAGCCTTGCGGTAACAAGCAGTTGCCTCCTCAAACTTTCTCTGAAGTTGGGCAAGTACCCCCAGTTGGTGATAGTCACTAGTAGCGTTGTACCAATCTTGGGCGTCTTCATATATCTGGAGAGCCTTGCGGTGAAAAGTCCTTGCCTCCTCATACTGCCTTTGTTCTTTGGCAACTATCCCTAGATTGCGATAAACAGTAGCAGCCTTGTACCAATCTGGTTTGTTTTCATATATCTGGAGAGCCTTGTGGTGAAAAGTCTTTGCCTCCTCAAACTTTCTCTGAAGTTGGGCAACTAACCCCAGATTGAGATAGTCACTAGCCGCGTTGTACCAATCCTGGGCATTTTCTTTTATTTGGAGAGCCTTGCGGTAATAAGAAGTTGCTTCCTCAAACTTTCTCTGAAGTTGGGCAATATAGCCTAAATTGTGATAAGAAACAGCAATTGTGTCCTTCATCGAAGGGTCATTTAAAGTAGTCAATTCCTCCAGAATTTCTCTGTGAATTGCACCAGCTGTTTCCAAGTCAGCACTTTGAGTTGCTTCATTGGCATCCTGTACTCGCAGATACATCCAGAAATCAAAAGCTTCTTGCCCCTTTGCTTTCGCCTCTACCAGCTGACTACCAATTTGAGCTAATGCCTGTTGACGCAGTGCCCTAAATTCTGGTTGGCGACTGCTGCGCTGATACACTTCTCCTAATGGTTGTAAAATCAACCCAGCATTATTCCAATCCTGCTGCTGCTGTGCGAATCGCAACTTTTGCAATAGGTTTGGCTCTTCAACTCGTAGAGCGAAAGTTGCACCCTTAGCATTGCCAACTAACTGCTCACGAAGAGTATTTGCCAACTCTGCGTAAAAATCCAACAACTTTTTTTCCAGTTCCCTAACCTCCTGGGTAGGGTATTGTTTAGTTAACTGTTGCCGCAGATACCAGGGAAGTGCCGGGTGAATTTTATGGTATGTATAACCCAAATACTCCAGAATACCTGCTGCTGCGGCTTCATTGAGTAGCTTTAACCAATCCGCTTCTTGTAAAATTTCCCCAAACACCGCTTGATATGCCTGTGCCAATTCCTCATCAGGATTGTTTGCCAAAACAGCGAACAAATTAGCACCCACTCGCTGAGAGAATAAGCCCAAAAATGGCAAATGGCGACGAGCACTATCCGAAAGTTTGGTAAAAGAATAATCCAAAGACACTATCAGTGACTTATCCCTATCTTCCTCTAACCCTTGAAAAGTATCCAACCCCTGTTGCAAAGCCTCAATCAACTGAACCGGCGACTGCACCTTCAAGTGAGGCAACACCACTCGCAGAGAAAGAGGGTGTCCCCTCAAAAGTTTCAATAACTCCAAATATTCCGCTGGTAATTTCCCCCTATCCACCCCTGCCGTTTGCAAAATCTTCGCTGCCAGCGCCTCCGCATCATTATCAGAAAGTCCCGATAAACTTACCAACTGATAACCACAATCGAGCCAAGGCTCCTCCTGCCTACTAGTTATCAACACCCAAGATTGCCCACCCCGCAGCTGTTTGAGAAACTGCCTGAGCTTCTCTCTCTCCTCCTGGGATAACAACGGCGCATTCCCTGGAGGAAATCCTGCCACCGGCTCCAAATTATCCCAAATTAGTAGACAAGGATGAGTTTGCAGGTATTGCAGTACCACTCGATATTGTTTTGCTGGCAGCAACAGGGAGAATTTTTCCCCTCCCAAACGCCGCCCAATACTATTAATGACATTACTCAAGCCATTACCAGTTTCAAAGGAAGTGAAAAAGATCCCTTCCCTACCTTGAGTTTCCTGCAACCAGCGAGCAAAACCAACAGCCAACTCGGTTTTCCCAACACCAGCCATCCCCTTCAACAGCACTACCTGATTTTGCCGAAAAGCTCGCTCCAAACGCAAAATCTCGTAATCTCGTCCAATAAAACCATAAGCTCCTGCTTCCGGTAGTTCATCTGTTGCCTGTTCTTGATTCCCATCCTCCTCCATCATCAACTCTTCAAAGCTACCAACCTGATTGCCTACCTTACGAAAAGGCGTATAACTTTCCTGCTGATAGAGTACTGGTATTAGCCAATCTTGTAGAGGTTTATCACCTTTAGGACTAGGGCGCAATGGCTTATTCAAAACATCCTTTCGCCCTGCTGCCACGGCACTGTCGAGAGTTGCTCCTGCCGCTAACTCCCCATACAACCGCCCTATGAAATGTTTAGCGGCTTCGGCATAGACAGAATAAGCCATTGCCACCACCCCTTTTGCTCCCAAGGATACCAAGCGGCTTGCCACAGAAGAAAAATTTTCCTCTCCCTCCTGCGCCGATTTGCAAGCATTTAAGACAAAAATCGGCACCTGACAATCTGCCAAATTCTGAGCAATCTTTGTAGCCGTCACAATATCAGGAGAACCATCATTCTTCTCAAACACTAACAATCCCTGCCCTGTAACACCCAAAGTATGTTGGAAGCCGGTACTATCAGGGTCAAAATTCCCATGTCCATCAAAATGAACAATGTGGTAAAATCCTCTATTACTATTCAATTCCCGCTCAAACTGCTCAAAGCTGGGGGGTCGCAAGACTTTTAGATTGACTTTTTGGCGAATGTCTGCTAGCGATTGCAGCAAGGGGCGGGCAATTGTTCTCAGTCCAATATCTTTCTTCCCATAAGGACGAGCAATCACCAGCAAAATATTCAGCTTATCCTGGGGTAACTGTCCCATTTCTGCTCTAACTGGATAGTCACTGAGACTGCGAGACATCCCTGCCAAAGAAGGTGCGAGAAATTGGCGATCGCTCGGGGAGTATAATAATTCCCAAGGTAAATTCAGCACCTCTGGACTATCGGAAGTAATCACCAGTTGGCACTGATTCAATCCATCATAAGTCGCCGCCTGAAAAAACTCCCGTGCCTTCTCACTACGGCGAAAGACTAACTCAAATAACTCCTCTCCCCAATCTTGAAACTTTTGCTCAATCTTGGTGGCATTATCAGGAAAAATGCCATAAGGAAAGCTTAAATACTCTTCCAGATACCAGCGCAACTCAGCTAAAATTTCCTTATCAAAAGGATGGGTAAAAGCTACCGATGGTGCAGTGCGAGGCATCGATTGTCCCCTTTGCCAGGAAAGCTGAATCGAATCCCCCTCATGGTTAATCCGCAAACAATTTCTTGCCATATCGACTCTGCTGGGTACTACTTTACCCTACAGTTTTGATTATCTAAATTCCGGAAACCTCTTCTAAAATATGATTACCTCTAACCCAACCAATCCCCGATTTGATATTCTACATTCCTGGGGTTATCCCTTGGGCGGGTTTTGTACCAAAGTTATCGCCGATGCCACTATCATATTCCTAAACCCGCCCCTACAATTCATTGTAAAAGTGTTAAGTAGATAGCTTTATAATTGGGGGAAGCTGATGTTCCAGGGTGGAGGATTGTTGTAATGAATGCAGATGAGGCAGCGTCAATTGTTTTAAACCAAGCAATGCAGGCTGCTGCACAAGGTACTTTTGCTGTCGGAGGTGTCATCATCGATAATGCCACGGGTAAGGTTATTCATAAAATGCATAACAACGTCCTCAAAAAGCTTGACGCCACGGGTAAAGCTTTTACTTACGACCCTACAGCCCACGGGGAACGTCAGCTGGTTTACTGGTATTACGAACATAAAGCAAAATTAAACTTACCTGAACCAGAACAACTCACTATAGTAACTACACTTGATCCCTGTGCTATGTGTACAGGAACCCTGTTAACCGCTGGCTTTAATGTTGGTGTTATCGCGATGGATGATTTTGCGGGCATTAATTGTGACGACGATTTTGCCTTCAATACTCTACCACCAAGCTTAAGGGACTTAGCCAAATCAAAGTTTGGCTATTATGCCTGTGGAGATAAAAATTTAGACCCCAGCATATATGTCAGAGACTATGTTGGTGGCTCTAAGGTTGCTTTCCGAGATACAACTGTCAGTGGGGAAAGGTTAATGGGTTGTGGCACTATTTTTGATGCTAGTGTCAATCAAGTTCGTGAAGCTAGTTCGGAGGCTGGTTTAGCTCCCGATAAACTATCTGATCCGGCAAACTTGCCCGATAATTCACCGATTAAAGTAAAGTATCGAGCCATCTATCCCGATGCCTTCAAGATAAAAATATCTCAACCGCGTCTCCCAGGTACTGAACTGTTTGATCTCCTGATAAAAGTAAAGGACTCTGAGTCGAATGCCAAAAACTCTGTAGCGTTTCTCGATCCCTTTGGCAATGTTGTTCTCTGCTTACCAGACACTTTTAATTTAAGTCCTGTTCACACAGCATTTATGAATGTCACCAGACATTATGCAAATATCCGTTTCAATTTGATGAATGATCCAGAAACCCAAGCAGCAGCGAAGCAGTATCTAACTCATCCTAAGTACGGAACATTTGTCTTTCTCCATGCGCCTAATCCCAATGATACCACTACAATTATGACCTTGGGAGCCTACGGTTCAACCCTAGAAGGACCTGTACCTCAAATGTTTCCAGCACATTTTCAGTATTATCTTCCACCCCTTGAAGGCACTATCAAAGAATTGCGTTCAGTGATTATGAATTTGCCCAAGTTTTATACAAAAATTGCACAAATTTCGATTATGCATGTTGCTTAAGGAATTATCGGATAATCTGAGCAAGCGATCGAGGCGATTATTGCCAATGATTGTACCTGCAATGTGGTGTGTTACGCTACGCTAACACACCCTACAATAGGTATTACCAGAAGAGTTACAACAAAACTTTGAAGAACAATTGAGTCGTTATCAAGAGGAGAGACGAATGCCTTTACTTAGCCATATGGAAGTCAGAGCCATGCAAAAGGGTATTGAAAAGGGTATTGGACAGGGAACTGTGCAAAACGCTCGTGAATCGGTAATAGAAGTGTTGACAATACGGTTTGAAGTGGTTCCACCAGAAACGATTGAAGCTGTTAACCAGATAGAAGATGCCTCAGTTTTGAAGCAGCTTCATAGACAAGCAATCGTAATTAATTCTATGGTAGACTTCCAGCAGTTAATCTCCCAAAGTAGGGCTAATTCATAGGTAATATAGCGTTTCTGTTTGGGATGTAAGCACAGTTTACGGGGTGGTGTGGGTTGGTTGGTAATTATAATGATGTGGAAATGTCCACTCTACCATTTCTACACTTCCCCTATTGTGGTTTCATCCAACCCTTAACAACAGCTTTCCCAACCTTGAGATAGGGATTGTCTAAAAACTTATCAATAGCAGCTTCTCCACCAGCCTGTAGTGCAGCAACTACGCGACGCTTAAATTTGGGAGTAGTTTCATCATTGATGTGGATAATCTTTTGAGCTTCAGTAGCAGTAGGATTGGTTTCTTCAAGCTGTTTCAGGAGTTCTTGAATTTCTTTAGCGTCTTCTGCCAGAGTTTTCCTTTGCTCAAATTTATTCTCTGAGCTAGATTTAATGTTAGCTTCTATATTTCCATGGGTATTACCTTGGACTAAGTTCCCTGTAAAACTACTGTTACTAAAATCGATAGATTTGTTTTCCATAACTGGCCTCATCTTTAATTTTTAATTTTGATTTATACTGTTCTTCGTACTTAATTATAAGGATTATTTATATGTAACAGTATCTGCATGTCCTTGGATGAAATTACCCTTGATTTTACTATTATTGACAGTTATCTGATAGGTTGTATCCTGCTGCTCCTCAATAAAGTCGTAGATTGTTTGAATAACTTGCCTTAATCCCTCTTTGTCAGTTGTAACAAACAGCTTTTTATCACCAGAATTGAGGGTCAGTAACAATCCGTAATATTTTCGATTGAAAAAGTTCCAGACTATTCCTACTATCGCAGCTAAGCTCAACAAGATTGCTGCATCTATAAATGGAGTCACAATTAAACCTACAATGAAAACAATAATAATAATTTTAAAAGGAATAGAACCTCTACCCACCTGTCCTTCAGAAAAACCAGCAATATTATGAGTTTGATAAACATTTTTCCAAAAACGAACGGTTCTTTTAGAAATTGTAATCACTTGATCCCGCTCTAAAGTTATACTTTGATTCATCCCCAAACTGTTTGCTGTCGCCATTAGCTGTACTTAGTTACAACAAAATGATGTTTTTCAGTAATTACACTTACAAATTATACGAAATACTCTCCAAACATCATACTAGAGTATTACTCCTTTTAGGGTAGACTAATCCATTAGAACTGAAAAGCGGAAAATGGCGGATTTTTGATTTCTCAATCTGTCGGGAAGGAAAAAGGCGGATAATGACGGATAAAGTCTGCTATAATTACATCTGGTTATTCACATCTATAGTGATGGATATTCACGGGCTATTGCAATTTGTGGATGAAGCTGTTTATCTGAAAACAAGTAAACACCTAAATGACTTGCAGCGCGGAATTATTGAAGGAACATTGAAGCGCCAAAAATATTCAGAAATTGCAGAAGTATATGGTTGTACAGCAGGTCATGCTAAAGATGTAGGTTATGAGCTTTTACAAATGCTATCTGATGTTTTTGATGAATCCGTTGATAAAGGTAATCTTAAATCAGTTTTAGAACGGCAAGGTAATCTGAATATCTCTTTTGGTGGTAAGACTATTAATAATAATATAGTTGGCTGTATTAATGTTGGTTCAGAACATCCATATGAGAGCCGAGATAAAAATCAATCTGCTACTTCCAAATTCCAGCAGTACAGCAATAATCAAAGTAAGCTTAAAATTGATAAATTACGGCAATTTGGCTTAAGCGATGCTCAAATTGCAGAGGCGCTGGATCTACCATTGGAGATGGTGAAGCAAGAAGATGTGGATGAGTGAGATAGTCATTGGTGTTAATTTAAGCTAGGGATAGCCATCTGGGTAAATGACCGAATCCACCTTGGATTCAAATCCAAGGCTAATAGCTTAAGTCCATTGAAATGGACTAAATTTTTGAGATTTATTGAGAGTCATCTTAAGATGACTTGAGCTATTAGCCTGGAACTTAAGTTCCAGGCAGGGTAAGGATTTTACCTTAATTTGACACCAAGAGACTCACCGGACGTAGAGAGTGGAAATCCCACCTCATATTTCGTTCACCCGACGACATCCACCACCAGAAGCTCCAATTCAGTTAGAAAATTGATACCATTGGCAACCGCGAGCGATCGCGGATTTTGGCTTGACACACCCAAAAAGATGTATTATAAAATGTGACAACAACATTGCCTTGCCAAACCCTTGTATGTACACTTAACCATTAAGTGTAAGTTACAAGCTAAATTTATTTATCTGTGCAGTAATCGACCTGTGAGCTTTGATTCAATCTGAGACCTTAGAACTACTAGAATGGCCGCGCCTATGTGAGCACCTGGCAACCTTTGCTGCTACTAAGCTAGGAGCATTCGCGGCTCGTCATCTCCAACTACCGGCAACTCAGTCAGAGAGTCTGCACCTCCTGGCTCAGACTAAAGAAGTCTACGAACTAGAAAGTAAATTGACCTCTGGACTTACCTTTGAAGGTATCCAGGATATCGGGGAGTTTTTAGAACGCTCAGAACTCCAAGGTATTTTATCTGGTCAAGAGCTCTTAGCGATCGCTACAACTCTGGCTGGGATGCGTCGTTTACGTCGCTTGATTGACGCTCAAGAAGATGTGCCAGTGCTAGGTTCGTTGGTTGCTGAGGTACGCACTTATCCAGAACTAGAGCAAGAAATTCACCGCTGCATCGATGATCGAGGTGATGTCGCTGACCGGGCTAGCCCTAAATTAGCAGGGATTCGTAGCCAACTTAAATCAACAAGAGACCGAATTTATCAGATTCTCCAGGGAATTATACAGCGTCAAGGTGCTGCCCTACAACAGCCCTTAATCACTCAACGGAGCGATCGCTTTGTCCTACCGGTTAAGGCACCTCAAAAAAGCGCGATTCCTGGTATTGTTCATGATAGCTCTAGTACTGGTTCAACTCTCTATGTGGAACCAAAATCTATTATCAACCTAGGAAATCAACTCAGAACCTATCAACGCCAAGAACGAGTTGAAGAAGAAGCAGTATGTCGCGCTCTTACCGAACAGGTAGCAGCAGTTAAGCCAGACTTAGAAAAATTGTTAGTAGT
>JAAHHL010000199.1 GCA_010672185.1 Caldora sp. SIO3E6
TCCTCCTGCCCTCTGCCTCCTGCCTTCTGCCTCCTGCCTCCTGCCTTCTGCCTCCTGCCTTCTGCCTCCTGCCTTCTGCCTCCTGCCTTCTGCCCTCTGCCTTTTTTCTGAAATGAATCTACCATCCGTTCTAGTAGTTGACGACGAACCCGACAATTTTGATGTGATTGAAACTTTCTTGAATCACCAAAATTATCAATTGTACTATGCTGCCAGTGGCCAAGAAGCGATCGCATCCCTGGAAACCTACAATCCCGATCTGATTTTGTTGGATGTGATGATGCCAGGAATTGATGGTATCGAAGTGTGTCGCCAAATCAAAGCTATGTCACAATGGCAAGCTTTACCCATTATTATGGTGACGGCATTAAGCTCCAAATCCGATCTAGCTCATTGTCTAACTACTGGAGCTGACGACTTTATTAGTAAACCCGTTAATGCTGTTGAACTGCGTGCTCGTGTGCATTCAATGCTCAGAATTAAGCAGCACTATGACAGTATTCAGAGTTTATCCCACATCCAAGAAAATACCATCAATGTCTTGGAAAACACCCTAAATGAGCTACGGGGCAACTTAGCTTCTAGTATATCTCATGAACTAAATACACCTCTAAATGGCATTTTAGGCATGATTGGATTACTCAGGGATGATTGTGAAGAAATGGATCTAGCCGAGATCCGCGAGATGTTAGGCTGGGCAGAGCAATCAGCTCGTCGTTTAGAGAAATTAACAAAAAGACTCCTCATATATTTAGAGTTAGAACTAGCAGCAAGTCGGCAGCAACCTATCGATTTAGATTGGACTCACTTTTCAGCTTCTGCCATTGAGGCGACGTTGAAAACTCGGGCTCAGAGTGTCAACCGTAGTGATGATCTGATCTGCGTATTTGAAGAAGTAGATATTGCCCTATCAGAACGATATCTATTAACGATCTTGCATGAGCTAGTGGATAATGCTCTGAAATTCTCACTACCACAGACAATTATTCAAGTGAGCTCTCAAGTCATAGGGGGGATGCTGAAGTTATCTATACAGGATTCAGGACGAGGCATGACAACAGAGCAAATTGCCAAAATCGATGCTTTCACGCAGTTTGAGCGCCAAACTTATGAGCAACAAGGTATTGGTATGGGCTTAAAAATTGTCCAGAAGATTGTTGAACTAGCACAAGGAAAGTTCTCAATTAATAGTATCTATCAACAGGAAACTACAGTAGATATTACCCTGCCATTGAAAGGGTGAGCGACAAAAGGAGTGGGGACGCGGAGATGGAAGGTGGGGAGCTGAGGAAGCTGAGGAAGCTGAGGGAGCTGAGGGAGCTGAGGGAGCTGAGGAAGCTGAGGAAGCTGAGGAAGAAGAGAGAACTTATGATGTCTGGACACTTGGCTAGGAAATCCCACCCAAAATTTCGTTCACCCGGGCATTGGGGAAAAAGAATTGCTATTTTTCTGAATCCTTGGTTATTTCCATATATAGGTTTTGGTTAGTGCTCAAACACTATATGTGGGAGTTGACAAAATGCGCTACCTTTTAATTTGTCACCAATGATTAACACCTAACACCTACTACCTAACACCTACAACCTACTACCTAACACCTACAACCTACCACCTACCACCTACAACCTACCACCTACCACCTAACACCTAAAATGTATTCTATCCTAGTTGTTGATGATGAACCTGATAATTTTGATGTAATTGAAACTTTCCTGAGCAATCAGGATTATCAGTTGTACTATGCGGCCAATGGACAGGAGGCGATCGACTCTTTAGATACCTACAATCCCGATCTAATTCTGCTGGATGTCATGATGCCGGGAATAGACGGCATTGAAGTGTGCCAGCAAATCAAAACCATATCAAAATGGCAAGCTATTCCGATTATCATGGTGACAGCCTTAAGCTCAAAATCAGACCTAGCTCGTTGTTTAAATACCGGAGCCAACGACTTCATTAGTAAACCTGTCAATGCTGTGGAACTGCGTGCCAGAATTGAATCTATGTTACGAATGAAGCAGCAGTATGACGACTTACAAACTTTGCTCAAATTGCGGGAAGATATGGTAAAAATGGTTGTTCATGATTTAAGAAATCCCCTGATGGGTATCTTTCTTGGCTTGGAACTGTTGCTCAGTAAAGATTATCCCCAAGAAAAGCAAAACCGTAAACTGGCTCAAGTTTATTCCTCAGCACAAGCCTTACAGTTATTAATTGATGATTTATTACAAGTAGCTTTACTTGAATCCGGTAAATTTCGTCTCAATCTCACAGCAGTTACTCTGTGTACTCTTATACAGTCTGCCACATCCAATTTTAAAGCGATCGCGGCTCAAAAAAATCAGTCCCTAGTTAGTCAATTACCAGAAGAATTTAGTAGAGCAATCTTGGTTGATGCTACAATGATGCATCGAGTGCTGGATAACCTCCTCTCTAATGCCATCAAGTTTTCCCCACGCAATAGTCAAATTGTCGTAAAGTTAGAATTCACCACCTTTGGGGATGCTAAAATCCAGGTTATCGATTCTGGTCCTGGTGTTCCTGATGCATTGCAGCAAAAGATTTTTGAGAAATACGAGATTGGAACTCTGATGTCAGATGTTTCCCAAATCGGATTGGGTTTAGCTTTCTGTAAAATGGTTGTTGAAGCACACGGAGGTAAAATTTGCGTCAGAAACAACCAACCACAGGGAGCTATTTTTGAAATCACCCTATCTGGCTGTTAGGGGAGATGGGGAGTGTGGGGAGCGGAGGAGCGGAGGAGCGGAGGAGCGGAGGAGTGGAGGAGCGGAGGAGCAGGGGAGCAGGGGAGCAGAGGAGCGGAGGAGCAGAGGAGCAGGGGAGCGGAGGAGCAGAGGAGCAGGGGAGCAGAGGAGCAGAGGAGCAGGGGAGCAGAGGAGCAGGGGAGCGGAGGAGCAGAGGAGCGGAGGAGATGGGGAGCGGAGGAGACAAGGGAGATCTTCCTAATTCTCAATTCCTAATTCCCAAACAACAAACAACCAATGACAAACAACAAACAACAAACAACAAACAACAAATGACAAATGACAAATGACAAACAACAAATGACAAATAACAAATGAACTTAGAGCAACCATTAGGTTCAGTAATTCAAGGCTCTCTCTCCGCTGGATTGGAGGTGCGTTTGCATCCAGATGTCTCAGTGGAAGATATGCGAGTAGGTAAATTTTTGGTAGTACAGGGGATGCGATCGCGCTTTTTCTGTATGCTTACTGATGTTTCCCTGGGAACCTCTAGTCAGCGGATTCTTGCCAATCCTCCTAATCCCAATGATGATTTTCTACGGGAAGTGTTGGCGGGTAGTGGTACTTTCGGAACGGTGAATTTGACACCGATGCTGATGTTTACCCCACAGGAGAGGAAACAGGAGGCGGGAGATTCTCCCCAGAAAGATACTGGTTTAGCTTCCTTTCAAGCTCAAAGTAGTGAAGAAATGGAATTGCTGCCAGTCAAGACAATTCCCAGTCACTTCTCCCAAGTCTATGATGCCAGTGAACGGGACTTCCGGGCTGTGTTTGGTTGGGAAGATGACCCCCAACGGCGTAATTTTGCTATTGGCAAACCCCTTGACATGGAAGTACCAATATGCATTGACCTTGATCGCTTTGTGGAACGTAGTAATGGTGTTTTTGGCAAATCTGGTACGGGTAAATCCTTCCTTACCCGTTTGTTGCTATCGGGAATTATCCGCAAGCAGGCAGCTGTTAATTTGATTTTTGATATGCACTCGGAATATGGTTGGGAAGCGGTTTCTGAAGGTAAGCAATTCAGTACGGTTAAAGGCTTGCGGCAGCTTTTTCCCCATCAGGTGCAAGTTTACACCCTAGACCCGGAATCTACCAAACGTCGGGGTATTCGAGATGCTCAGGAGCTATATCTGAGTTATGACCAGATTGAAGTTGAAGATATCATGCTAGTGCGGGGAGAATTGAATCTTTCCGAGGCAAGTCTGGAAAATGCCATTATTCTGCGCAATGAGTTTGGTAAGTCTTGGATTACCCAACTGCTGTCAATGACTAATGAAGAAATCCAAGAGTTTTGTGATGAGAAGCGAGGGAACAAGTCTTCAATTATGGCATTGCAGCGGAAGCTGTTGCGGTTGGATGACTTAAAATATATGCGCAGTGCTTGTCCTCATAATTATGTAGATCAGATTTTGCAATCCCTGGAAGCCGGTAAGCATGTAGTCGTAGAATTCGGCTCCCAATCCAATATGCTCTCCTATATGCTAGCAACCAATGTCATGACCCGCCGCATCCATAGCTGCTACGTGCGCAAGGCAGAAAAGTTTTTGCAGTCGAAAAATGTTAGCGATCGCCCCCGCCCCTTAGTGATTACCATTGAAGAAGCTCACCGCTTTCTGGATTCTGCTACGGTTCGGCAAACCATCTTTGGTATTATTGCCCGGGAGATGCGCAAGTATTTTGTTACTTTACTAGTGGTAGATCAACGTCCTTCCGGAATTGATAATGAGGTCATGTCCCAAATTGGTACAAGGATTACTGCACTACTCAATGATGATAAGGATATTGAAGCAATTTTTACTGGGGTATCTGGAGGACAAAGTTTGCGATCTGTTTTAGCCAAGTTAGACTCTAAGCAACAAGCTTTGATTTTAGGTCATGCTGTGCCGATGCCAGTAGTGGTGCAGACTCGTTCTTATGATCAGGAATTTTATCGAGAGGTTGGGGATAATTCCTGGGATGAGATGTCGGATGAGGAGGTATTTGCAGAAGCTCAAAAGGCTAAAGCAGATTTGGGATTTTAAGTCGAGTTGCTTATGAGTTATCTTCCATACATTTCTGATAATGATCTTAAAGCTGTAGTTAAAACAGTTGTTGATTCTATTATTCAAGCTCAAGCAAGAGCAGAAGAAAGAATGTATGACAATGTCATAGATCCGTTTTCAGCAATTTTTGATGGAGCTGTACAAAATTTAAATCTTGAAGATTGGCTTGTACAGGAAAACGCTAGACAAATTCAAAAAACAGTACAAAATAAAATAGGCGAATTTCATCAAAATATCTTAGGTAGCATTCCTGGTTGGGTGACACTGCCTCAAGGTTTAGATATCTGTAATACAAATCGTAAAATTTTTGCAGAAATCAAAAATAAGTACAATACAGTTAAAGGAAGCGATAAAGTAGGAATATATGATTACTTATCATTGCATTTACAAAAACCAGAATATCAAAATTTTACAGCCTACTATGTAGAGATTATCCCTCAAAATAAAAAAAACTATAATAAACCATTTACTCCTTCAGATAGAACTACCGGTACGAATAGACCATTAAATGAAAAAATTCGGCAGATAAGTGGTCAAGCATTTTATGCCTTAGCAACGGGAGAACCGCAAGCATTGAGAATGTTGTTTGATGTGCTACCTGATGTAATTGCTAATGTTTCAGGATCGACCAAGCTTAATGACAAACAACAAGCTAGCTTTAGAACTCTTTTTGAGCGAGCGTACTGAGTTAATAACTTAATCTGATACTTTGGACAAAGCGTTAACGATAGACCGTCCCAAATGATAAGCAAAATTTACAGGAACGGCATTACCAATCTGCTTATACTTGGAGCCTATGCCACCCATAAATTCCCAGTCATCTGGAAAGGTTTGAATCCGAGCATATTCCCGCACTGTAAATGGTCTGGTTTCATCAGGATGGCAGCGTTCAGTTTGTTTTTGGGATGGAGAAGTTGTTAGGGTTAAACTAGGTTCATCCCAAGAAATTCGACGTGCCATACCTGTGCGTCCCCCTGTGAGATAATAGCTTTTCATCATGTAACTTTTTTGAATCTCTTCAGGTAAATCTCTCCAACAGCCACCAGGGGGAACTAATGCCAAAACTTTAGCTTTTCTGGGGCTATATTTCATCCCTTCGGATTGGGGAACATTATGAAGAGCATCTCTCAAAGTCAAAATTTTAGGAGAGGGAGCAGGGTACTCAAAGTTAATACCGGGAAGAGTGCCGACAATAATTACTCTTTCTCGCTTCTGGGGAACATCATAATTAACCGCATTTAATAAACGATATTGAACGTTATAGCCAAGAGATTCTAAGACAGATAAAACCGTTTTGAGGGTTTTTCCTTGTTGATGGCTAATTAAACCTCTAACATTTTCAGCTAAAAAAAGTTTAGGCTTTATTGCTTTAACACAGCGGGCAAATTCATAAAATAGAGTGCCACGGGTATCTTCAAAGCCTAAGCCTTTGCCTGCATAGCTGAAAGCTTGGCAAGGAAATCCTCCTGTAACAACATCTGCATTTATACTTTCCCAGGAGACATGGGAGACATCATCATGAATTACTTTCCAGTCGAGACGGTTATGACGAAGCGTCCCTACCGCATCTTTATCGATTTCGATCAGTGCTTGAGCTTTTAACCCAGCTTCTTCTAATCCTAGTGCTAAGCCACCAGCTCCGGCAAATAACTCAACCACAGTTACAGTGGTAGAAGTTGATGCTTTTAAGCTCGGAGGAGTGTAGGGTAAATCTAATAGTTTCAACAAATCTAGCTGTTTATACATCTTAGTTTGGATTAGAGGTGCGTTTGCATCCGGATGTCTCAGTATTGAGTAATCATATAAAATCCTCGTTGGAAACCCTTGTGCTTTAGCCAAGGGAGGAAAACCGGTAGCAGGATTTATGTAATAATTAATTTATCTGAATATCAAAGCAGCATTAACGATGACAGTTAAACAATTAACCACACAACTTCTTTCTTTAACTCCAACTGAGAAAGCACAAGTCATACAAATATTAACTCAAACGATAAGTAACGGTGCGCGAGGCATTACAAAAACTCCTGGTGTTTGTGGTGGTGATGCTTGTATTGCCAAAACTCGCATTCCAATTTGGTTAATGGTGAGTTGGCGTCATCAGGGTGTGAGTGATGCGGAACTTCTAAGTTTTTATCCCCATCTGAGTGCTGCTGATTTAGTTAATGTTTGGGCTTATGCTGATGCATATCCAGAGGAAATTGAAGTGGCAATCCGTAAGAATGAGGCAGCTTGAGCAATGGCACGTCTTTATGCGGATGAACAATTCCCTCGTAAAGCCAGTGAATTGTTACGCACTTTAGGTCACGATGTGTTAACAGTTCAAGAGGCAGGGAATGCTGGATTTGGAGTTCCCGATTCAGAGGTGCTGGGGTATGCGGTGAACGATAATCGCGCTGTTTTGACCATCAATAGATATGATTTTATCCGACTACATCGCTTACAACCAAGCCACGCTGGGATAATTGTTTGTACAGAAGACCACAACTTGGAGAGGCTAGCAACACGAATTAATGAGGCTATTTCTGCTGAAAAAACTTTGAGTGGTAAATTGATTCGAGTTAATCGTCCATCACAATGAAAATTGTTACAAGGCGTAAGCTCAAGCGATCGCGGTATTATTGATACAATAATCATGAGGAAAGTAGAAGTTGTCCCACATGATCCAACATGGCAAGAGGCATTTAGGATGGAATCGAAACGTGTTGCTGATGCACTAGGGGAAATTTTTGTCGCCATACACCATATTGGCAGCACAGCCATTCCAGGTATTTACGCCAAGCCTATCATCGATATATTAGTTGAAGTCCAAGATATTACTCAAGTGGATGAGCAGAGTTCAGCAATGGAGTCCCTTGGTTACCAAGTGATGGGTGAGTATGGCATTCCTGAACGTCGATTCTTCCGTAAAGATAACCAAGCTGGTGTCAGAACACATCATATTCATATATTTGAGGTGGGTTCAGCGCAGGTAAAGCGCCACTTAGCATTTCGAGACTATATGATTGCTCATACTGAAGCTGCACAAAGATACAGTGAGCTAAAGCGCGAATTAGCAAGAGAACATCCGCAAAATATAGATGGATATATAGATGGAAAGGATAGTTTTATCAAGGAAATTGATCTCAAAGCAGCACAGTGGAGTGGTACACAACAATCCATAACGTAGGGGCGCACCGACGTGCGCCCTAAATCAGACGTGCGCCCTAAATCAGACGTGCTAAATAAGAAACGCTATAAAATTCAGCATCCTCCTTTTTCCTCTAAGTCAAACTCAAATTTTGTATCATTTGCTTCCGCTGGCTCTGATTCAGCTTCCTCTAAGTCAAACTTAAATTTTGCATCATTTGCTTCCGCTGGTTCCGATTTATCTTTAACAACCTTAATGATGGTGGGTTCATAGAGTTTACCTGGCTCAGACTCAGACTTCGGAACACACTGACGTTCTCCATCAGCATTAAACTCCAATGTACCTCCTGATGTTTCATCGGACTTAAGCTGGATCTCTCTCAACTTTTCTAGAACTTCCTCACGAGAGGTATTACTTGACAAAACATTAATAAATGCCTGAGTTGCATCATAACTAGTTGCTGTGCGCCAGCTAACTTTTTCTTCTCCCCAGTAGTCGTTAGCTGTTGTAATAAAATTGTTTGATTGATCTGATTCATCAGGAAACCAGGGAACTGCCAAGACTAAACCTTCAACAGCTTCCTTCCCTTGGTTCAATACTTTGTTGTTCAATAAAGTATCTCCACCAAACAAAAGCAACTTTTCTTCATTTGACAGCCCAGCATTAATCTTAGCAATTTCGATAGCTTGATCAATAGAAGCTTGATTCGGTAGTAAGATAGCAGCTTCCGCTTCCTCAGAGAAAACTTCTGAGTTTAAATCAGGGTCACTAAAACTAATTGTTTTAACTACAGTTCCTCCTATCCTCTCGTTTTTAAATTGTTTTTCAAATGCTTCCTTTAAATAAATACTGTCAAAAGTGTCTGCGCTGTAAACAACAACAACGTTTTTGTCAAGTTTTTTTTGAGTCAATTTATTATTGACTAACTCAGCTAGTTGTTTTCCAAATTCCGTATCTGAGGGAACAGTTCTAAAAAAGTTTTGATCACTTAACCAGATACTGCTGCTAGTAGGAGAGATAATCGCTAACTCAGAGTTAGCTTTGCTATATTCACTCAAGGTAGCTTGGCTAGCAATATTTGAACTGTGTCCAATTACTCCCAGCACTGATTTATGTTTTTCGACTAATTTCCCAGCCACTTTTTTGGCTCTCTCTGGAGCATTTCCATCGTCAGCGATCGCAATTTGCAGTAATTGACCATTTAATCCCCCTTTCCCTTCATCATTGAATTCATTTTGTGCCTGTGCCACACCTTGTAATATTGCCCTAGCCAATAATTCATCATCACCAGGTACTACCACTGCTAGAGTTAAAGGAGAACCTTCCTGAGCCAGTGCTCGTGCATTGTTGGAGTAAATTAATGCTTCT
>JAAHHL010000002.1 GCA_010672185.1 Caldora sp. SIO3E6
AACCAACTAACTAATTTACGGTAATGCTGCTCTGCTAAAACTTCCGTGGGAGCCATCAGTGCCGCTTGGTAGCCGGATTGGATAGCAGCGAGGATGGCAATCACCGCCACTACTGTTTTACCGGAGCCCACATCTCCCTGCACCAACCGATTCATCGGCGTTTGGGATTGCAAGTCCTTGAGAATATCACCAATAACTCGCTTCTGGGCACCGGTGAGCTCAAAGGGCAGAATTTGATTAAATTGGTCAATTAATTTACCTGTGGGAGATAAGACAGCACTATCTTCCGTTTGACGTTGAGTTTGGCGGCGTTGGAGAAACCCTAACTGTAAGTAAAAAAACTCATCAAAGACAAGGCGGCGTCGGGCATGGGCTAGGGTGTCCCTATCTGGGGGAAAATGGATATGAGCGATCGCGTCCTTGATCTTGATTAACCCATATTGCTCTCGCAAAGTAACTGGCAGTGGTTCTTTGAGTTGAGCAGCAGCGGGCAGTGCAGCGATTACTGCTCCTCTGACTAAATCTGCTGGCACTCCCTCTGTCAGGGGATATACGGGCAAGACTCGACCGATTTTCATCGATTCAATGCTGGCTCCCGGTTGGTCTAAAACTTCCAATTCCGGATTTTCCAAGGTTATACCATACTTATTCTTCTTGACTAAACCCGATGCCGCTACTACTGCTCCCGAAGCATACCGACTTTTTTGTTGATATTGCCAACCCCGATTACTATAGCGAGTACCAGCAAAGAAACGATTGAGTTTGATTTGACCAGTGGAGTCTTTGAGTATTACCTCTAAAATGGTTAACTTCTTGTTGCGAGGGCTAGTAAAGCAATTACAGCGCTTTACCGTGCCCATAATCGTCACTGTTTCACCGACAACTAAGTGAGAGATGTTAACTTGGTTAGCATAATCAATATGGTCACGGGGATAGTAGAACAGAATATCCCGTACTTGGTGCAAACCGAGACGTTCTAAATGACTGCTCTTTCTCACTCCCACTGCTTTCAACTCAGCTAGGGGTTGATCTAGGGTAACCCGACGATTAGTCGATGCCTCCTTACTTCTCGATTCAATCAAGGGGGTGGTACGAGGAGATTTGACTTGAGGAGGCTGGGAAACCTCTCCAACTAAACGACTTTCGATTGCTTGCTGTAACTCTTGGAGAAAGCGGCGGGTATCAGCAATCAGATGTTGTCGTTGTTGAGGAGTCATTTGGGGATACTGGGCAAAATCCCTAGCAATTGTCGCCCAACGGCGTTGTTCATGTACCGTAAGGATGTGGTAAGTTTCGCCAAAACTGAGGCAAAGAAACTCACTGAAACGGTACTGATTACCCATCATGTCAGTAAAGCCCTTTTCCGCTTCTACTGAAAGAGCTTTTTGTAAACGCACCCAATTTGGTAACTCTGTTGCCACAAATAACCTCCAAAAAAGCTCAAAGGATGGGGAACTGGGGGGGATGGGGGAATAATTACAGCAGTTTGCTCTGCTATGGGGTACATTGTGGATCCCCCTAAATCCCCCTTAATAAGGGGGACTTTTGGAAAAGGGGGACTTTTGGTTAGAACGCAAAGCGCTGTAACTCATTGCTCATTACTCACCGTTTGCCTATTTTAACTTTTGGAGGGGTTTCGGGGGTGATAAGTCTCACGCCATAATCTACAGCAGTTTGCTCTGCTATGAGGTACATTGTTTATCCCCCTAAATCCCCCTTGGAAAGGGGGACTTTTGTCTGCTGTACTTTGTTACAGCGCAAAGCGCTGTATAAGTAGGCTGGGTAAAGCGATCGCGCAACTCAACACTCTTCCCATATTCTGTTGGGTTTCACTTCTCCTACACAGCTTGCGATCGCCTTGATGCACCAGCAAAGCTAATCACTCATCTTCATCAATAAACAAACACCACAATACACCAACCGCTGCTACAATCCCCAACCAGGGAGATTGACTGGAAAGGGTAACCAGCAACAGCAGTAATTCGAGAAGGTTTTGCAAGCTTTCGAGGTTATTCATCAGATTATCAATGGGCTACAATCTCATCAAACCCTGTGCCTAAAGGGGTTCAGAGAAGGGAAGTTCTTTGGCTGAAGGGAGTTAGCGCTTAGTTGTAATTGATAGGTGAGTTACACCTGACTTGGGCTTTAGTTGGGTTTGCTACTGGCGAAAGAGGAGTATTGTAATAGTGCAGCGCCTATAACCATTGGTGTCAACTTAAGGCGAAGCCGAAGAATTTAGTCCATTAAAATGGACTTAAGCTATTAGCCTTGGATTTGAAAATACTGTTGGCTTTCTTGGTGTAGGGTCTGACCCCTCCCCAAACCCCTCCCCTAAGAGGAGAGGGGCTTTCCGGCTCCCCCTTCCCTTGTAGGGAAGGGGGTTGGGGGGTTAGGTAAAGGGATGATGGACAAAGTGCCAAAAGTCTTACCAATTCAGCAATTGAGCAAAGTAGGAGGGTTTCACCCCTTCTTAATTCGCCAACAACATCTTTGAATCCAAGGTGAGTTAGGGAATCCAACCAGTCAGCAATGTCTAGGCTTAAGTTGACACCAATAGCATATAACCCATCCCCAAACCATCCCAGGAGGAGAGCAAGAAAGAAGCTACTTTCATCATATAAGGAAAAGCCAAAGGGCAAAAAAATCTATATTCCCAATTCCCAATTCCCAATTCCCAATTCCCAATTCTCAATTCTCAATTCCCAATTCCCAATTCCCAATTCCCAATTCCCAATTCCCAATTCCCAATTCCCAATTCCCTACCACCTAACCAATGTCCCGCTCCCTCAAAGTTCGCCCAGACTGTATCGAACAAGTCAAGTTAGCTGTTAAGCGCAACGGTTATCCTCGCCAGAAAGAATTGGCGGAGGAGTTATTGATGTCTCTATCAACTGTCAATAATTACCTCAATGGTAGAGCAGTGGATAATTTGAATTTCAAAGAAATTAGTGAACGGTTGGGGCAAGATTGGCAAGAAATTGCTGTATTTGAGGATAGCAGCAATGGGAAGGTTTCCTCAGAGGTAGTGATAACAGACTGCCTTGAAGAAGACTCCTCCTTGATTTATGTAGAACGCCCTCCTATTGAACAATCCTGCTATGAAACCCTATTACGCCCTGGGGCACTTATCCGCATTAAGGCTCCCAAGATGATGGGAAAAACCTTACTTATAGTGAGAATTATGAATCAGCTTGTGGAGGGTGGTTATCGCCGTGCTTGTGTCAATCTTCACTTAGCCAATCGGACTGATTTAACCGATGTGGATCAATTTTTCAAATGGTTTTGTATCAGTGTTGGTCAAAGTTTGGGGATACCGAATCAGTTGGCAGAGTATTGGGATGAAGAATTTTCTACTTCTAAGGTGGATTGTACCGAATATTTTGAGAAATATCTTCTACCTCAGGCTGGCTCTCCGGTGGTGTTATGTTTGGATGAGGTAGAGCGAGTTTTTCCCCACCGTGAGGTAGCCTCGGAATTTTTGGGATTGTTGAGAGCTTGGCACGAAAGGGGTAAAGTGGAAAAGGCTTGGAAGCGGTTGCGGTTAGTTATTGTCCATTCCACAGAAGTTTATATTCCCCTCAATATTAATGAATCTCCCTTTAATGTGGGATTAGCAGTCGAATTGCCAGAATTTAGCCTTGCACAAGTCCAGGAATTAGCCCAATTATATGGGCAAGATTGGAATCAATCTGCTGTTGAGCCATTGATGGAAATGGTAGGGGGTCATCCTTATCTGGTAGAGCAAGCTTTCCGTCACTGTCAAATTAACGGTAAAGATTCCCTGGACGAATTGCTGCAAGCGGCTCCTACAGATGCAGGAATTTATATCAACCACCTGCGGCATCTTTGGCGGATATTGCAACAACACCCAAATTTGGCAGAGGCACTGTTAAAAGTTATCAATGCTGATTCTCCTGTACGTTTGGAACCGATGCTAGCTTATAAGTTACACAGCATGGGATTAGTGAAAAAACAGGGTAATGAGGTGATGCCGAGTTGTAATTTGTACCGACAGTATTTTAGAGAACATCTTGGAGAGTTGTGATGATACCAAATCTCCTAGTTTAAGCAATTAGACCTCTTGCGTAAATCCCGTAAGGGCGTAGCATTGGCGGAACAACACTTTGATTTTATGGGCAATATACTAGCGCCAATGCTACGCCCCTACAGTCAATTTTCATTATCCATTATCCATTATCCATTATCCATTATCAATTATCCATTATCCATTATCAATTATCCATTATCAATTATCAATTATCCATTTATATGAATAAGCCAGCCTATCACGTCGGGGGATGTCTACCACCAGATGCCAGCAGTTATGTGGTACGCTCTGCTGATGAGGAACTTTACCAGCAGTTGCTCTCTGGAGAGTTTTGCTATGTGTTGAATTCTCGCCAAATGGGGAAGTCTTCCCTGAGAGTGCAAACGATGAAACGGCTGCAACAGGAAGGGGTAGTTTGTGCCTCGGTTGATATTACCGAGTTAGGTACACAACAAGTTACTCCAGAGAAGTGGTATGGTGGCTTAACCAAGACTCTGGTAACGCGATTGCAGCTAGAGGAAAAGTTTTCTTATCGGAATTGGCTTAAGGAACACAAAGATATTCCCCCAGTACAGTTTTTTCGGGAGTTTATCGAAGAGGTATTGCTGACAAAGATTCTCGGACCTATTGTGATCTTTATCGATGAAATCGATAGTGTTCTGCAATTAAGCTTCAAAGATGATTTCTTTGCCCTTATTCGAGCTTGTTACAACAAACGAGCCGATAATCCCGCCTACAATCGCATATCTTTTGTCCTGTTGGGAGTAGCAACACCAGGGGATTTGATTGCAGATAAAGACAGAACCCCCTTTAATATTGGACGCGCTATTGAGTTACATGGTTTTCAACAGCATGAGGTTGAACCCTTAGCCCAGGGATTGTCAAAATATGCAGTAGCGTATCTTAAAAATCAAAAATTTGATGATGGTCAAAAATTTGATGATGTAGATGTAGGGGCAAAGCATTTGGGCGATCACTCATCGCTAAAACCCGAATTGTACAATCCAAATGCTTCGCCCTCCGACGGTTTGGGAACACTAAAACCCGAATCATACAATCCAAATGCTTCGCCCTCCGATGGTGTTAAAACACACCCTAGTAATCCCCAAACTATACTCAAAGAGATATTGTACTGGACAGGAGGACAACCTTTTCTAACCCAGAAATTATGTCAGTTGCTGGTGTCTGAGTCGGAGAAGAAACATCCTCGTTCAGTTGAGCAGGTAGTGAGAGAGCAGATTATCTCTAATTGGGAAGCCTCCGATGAGCCAGAGCATTTGAAGACAATACGCGATCGCATCCTTTCTAATGAGCAACGAGCTGCCTATCTATTGGAATTGTATCAACAAGTGTGGCAGCAGGGAGAGGTAGTTACCAATAACAGTTTTGAGGAGGGGAAGCTACAGTTATCTGGGTTAGTGTTCAAGCAGAGAGTCGGAAGCTCCCCAGTACTTCAAGTTTACAATCGGATCTATTATGAGGTCTTTAATCAGGACTGGATTGACAAAGAATTAGCCCTATTGCGTCCCTATTCGGAAGCGTTTCGAGGTTGGGTAGCTTCCGGAGGTGAGGATGAGTCTCTACTGCTGCGCGGTAACACTCTGGAGAATGCCCAAGCTTGGGCGAAGGGAAAGAATTTAAGTTATCAGGATCAGCAGTTTTTAGCAGCTAGCGAGAAAAAGGTTATTGAGGAGCAACTGGCAGCATCAAAACTAGAAGCAGAATTAGAGAGGCAGAGGAAGGATAAGGAGGCGGCAGAGAAGAGAAATCAGGTATTAGCTAAGGCAAATCTCGTTTTAACTGAAGCTCACCGGAAGGCTCAACAACGGATTCAAATAGGCGCTGTGGTACTAACTGTTGCTGTTTTGGGAGCAGTTGTTTCAGGAGTATTCGCTGGAAACAAGGTAACTGAAGCTAATTCTAAGGTTAAGGAAGTCAATGCCAAGGTTGAGAATGCCAACTTATTGTTAGCACAAGCTAAGAAACAAGCATTGGAAGAACAGCAAAAAACTCAACAAGCACGAGACAACTTAATCTTAGTGCAAGGCGAGAGAGAAAATATCAAACAAAAAGTACAAAATTTAGAAAAACAAAAAAAACAGAAGTCTGAAGAATTAAGTAGGGCAAACACAGAGTTTATTTCCCTAACTAAACAAAAGGAACAGGCTCATCAAGAGTCGCAACAGTTAGCACAACAAGCTCAACAAGCTACTCAAAAGTCGCAACAGTTAGCACGACAAGCTAAACAAGCTACTCAAGAAACTCAACAGGCGAACCAGAGACTTGCCTCAGCACAGCAAGCATTTCAGCAGGCAGCAACCAAAGCTCAACAGGCTCAGAAAAAGTTGGGAGAAGCTCAGGAAAGGATAAAAACAGCTGATTCGAGAGTACAACAGTTAAATCAACAAAGTCATAAGACAAATCAAGAACTCAAACAAGCCAGAAATAATCTCCATTTTGCCAAAGAAAAGGAGAAGACAGCTCAAGTTAATTTAGACAGAACAAAGGCGCAAAAGCAAGAAATACAGCAGCAACTTGACGTAGCAAGTATTGCTCAACAGCAAATAGAGCAAGAGAACCAAATTATCTCACAATTATCAGAACTCGCTGGACATGAGGGTCTATCGACTGACGAAGCCGATGAGGTTAGAAGATTGGTAGGTGCGTCCTATGAAATTAAAAACAACTATAAACTAAAGCAAGCTATGATTTTTGCTGCAATTTCTTCTGTCCATCAGCAACTTGGACAAAATTTTGAGGCTCGTGAGCAGCCAGATAAGTCAGAAAAACATTGGAATAAGGCTCAAGAAGCACTCGATAACAGTATTGAGATATTACCGTCAAAAGCAGACGTTGGTTCTATTTTACAAGAAAGCGCAATTTTTATTTATGTCTTGACTGTTAAAGGAAATTTACTCAATAAGCAGGGTAATACTGAGGGAGCATTAGCGGCTTACCGACAAGCATTTGAGCTGCTGGATACTGCTTGGCAAAAACTGCCAAATGTTAATGATATCAAAACAGAAATTCCTATCCCTCAGTATCTCTTACAGCAACCAACTATTTTCTCCGCCAATTTTATTGAAAATTTACATAAAGACTTTATAGTATTACTGGAAGAAACAGGTAAAGTTCATGTCCAGATAACAAAATCACTCAAACGCCACTATCTAGCAGAAGTAAACTTTTTTATGCTATCAGAAAACTGGAAAGATGCAAATGCCAGTACCTTTGATTTAATTAATTTTGCTGATTGGAATTCTAAAAATATCTCTTGTTCAGACTTGCACACTATTGATAGGCTTTGGTTAGAACGTTCAGAAGGGATGTTTGGTTTCAGTGTGCAAAAGGCTATTGTTGATGAATTTACACCTAAACCTGATCGTTATCATAATGTAGACTGGGATATATTTGATGAGAAAACAGGAAGAAAAAACAATGAAAATGAAAATAAATCTAATTTCAATAAGGTAATAAGAGGATACTTTCCTAGAAAGATAAACAGCGGAGGAGCATTTATAAGAGGAAGTTTTCGTATCCCTATATTTCCTTGGAAAAAAGACAGCAAAGGATTAGAGAAGGGAATTGTTACTGGTTTTGTACCGGTGCGGTATTCTGAAAAAGAAATTTTGTCGGAATTCATTTTTCCCCAGATTAATAAGTGTAAACTGTAGCATATAAGCGTTACAGCCTTATTTGAAAATTCTTTAACAATCTATTTCTCTAGGATATCGATTGTGGAACTGCCATCCTGCTAGTTAAACACATCTTGAGTTTGGCAACAATGATAACTCTAACCGTTTTCCGCTTCGGAATCAATTCCGAGGCTAATAGCGTAAGTCGTCTCAAGACGAATGGTAATCATATCAGGTTAACTTGCCGATATCAGAATAATCTAGTATTTGCAGTCCGTTTTAACTCAGATCTTTCACTATTCTCGATAACCCACCAGGGGTTCAAACCCCTGGCTAATAGCTAAAGTCGTCTAAAGACGACTAGACAAGGATTTCAGTCTACTTGAGTGGACTTTAGCTATTAGCCGTGGAATTAATTCCACGGTAGTTTTGGAGCTTGTTGAGAATGGTGCAAGATCTCAGTTTTAACAGACTTGAGCTATGAGCATTGAAACAATACTACTCGGTTAAGAGTTGATCCCCCCAACCCCCCTTGAAAAAGGGGGGGCTCTCGTTCCCCCCTTGCTAAGGGGGGTTAGGGGGGATCTCCAGGTGCTAACCGAGCAGTATTGAGCATTGAAATTGATTTCCATGTGGTCTAACGATTACCACCCTTGTCTCGGAAAAGAATCATTTCAATGGGTTGTAATAAGCAAGATTTTGAGGTCAACCTAGTAGTGTGGACATTACAGGCGCACACCTATTCCATTATTCAAATAATAGCAACAAATAGTGAAAATTACAACTAATTAAAGATCTCTAAGAGAAAGCGATCAGCGAAAGCTGGTGCTGAAAGCAATCGCTAACAGCAGCACTTACCCTTAGTACTGCTGATACAAAATCCGGTATCGATATACCCGCTATGCCCACATTGTAGAGACGTTTCATGAAACGTCTCTACAGGGGATTTCACGGTTTGCTCAAAGTGGCTCTATTGTAACCGGATTTGGTCTGAATTATACAAGCGATCGCCTACAACACCAGCTTATACTTATCCCATTATAGAGGATAGGCTTAACTTACTTGAGCAACCTTTCATAAGTATCATGATCGCCGATCCATACCCAAATAAAATCAGAACCATCTTCTACTGCTAGTGCTCTGTGATTTAATCCAACACGTACTGACCAATACAGCAGTTTGCTCTGCTATGCGGTACACTTCTGATCCCCCTAAATCCCCCTTGGAGATCCCCCTCCCGTCCCCCTTAATAAGGGGGAAGCCAGAGGATGCTACGCTTTTGGTTCCACGGGGGACTTTTGTTTGCTGTACTTCATTAGAGCGCAAAGCGCTGTATTGACCTACTTTCTTGAAATTGAGTGAAGGATGAGCTGGATTTGCCTTGAGTAAATCATAATTTTTCCGAGCTAGGCACTGAACTGCTTCCGGTAGTTTGTAGAAACGTTGCCTTGCATTGTGGAGTTGTTCGATGCACTTACAAATCCTTTAGTTTACCTTGACGTTTAGCTGCCATTGCCTCGTCCATTAGGAAATCGAGTTTCCCTTGTGCAATATCAGCCTCAAGTTGTTGATCCCAGCTTTGCCAATCCTTGTCAGCAAACCACTTTCGCAATTGCACAAAATCTTCTGGAGAAAGAGCTTCTATTTTAGCCTGAATATGTTCAACTTGTGTCATCTTATCACCATAACTTAGCATTAATCAGACTGTTCTTGTGTCATAGTTACCAATTTGCCCATTACAGGCGCACACGTATCCCATTATTAAAATATTAGCAAAAAATAGCGAAAATTACAACTAATAAAAAATCTCTAAGAGAGAGCCTCGAATGATTATAACTGGCAAGATGCCAGTTCCACACTATACTAAGTTGACTCTGCTTCACCAGAAGTTGCTTGCTGAATCCTCTGTTCTAGATTTTCCTCCCAGTTAGGATCATCTGGATTAATTGTAATCATTCGCCCTACTGCTTTAGAGCGATCAATATAAATATGAAAAGCATCAATATCTGCTCGATGAGTTAGAACATATTGACGTAACTCGTCAAGACTCATCTCGTTATAATTTGCTAATGTCATGGCTCATAACCTCTCGTGTATCGAAGCAAAATCATTTCAACTAGGTGTAAGAAGAAAGAGTTTGAGGTTAGCCTAGCAATTTTTACAACACAGGCGCACACCTATCCCATTATTAAAATGGTAGCAACAAATAGCGGAAATTACAACTAATTAAAGATTTCTAAGAGAAAGCGATCAGCGAAAGCTGGAGCTGTTAGCGATCGCTTTCAGCAGCACCTTATCCTTGGTACTGCTGAATTATACAAGCGATCGCCTAGTGCAACCAGGAAGTTGATCGCATCTTTACTTCCCTCAAACTATCAGCCTACTCTTCTTCCGTCAGGATATTACCCTCAACAGCTTTTTGACTGACAATAGATTCAAATGCCTCTAATGATGGGGATTTAACTGCCTGAGTGAGAAGTTCACCTAATAGTTCAAGATCATCAAGTTTTTCAATTGTTTGCTTCAATTCCTGCGTCACACATTCAAACCTAACCTCAAGGATCTGGACAATATTATTCCGAGCATTCATTATTTGTCCTTCCTGTAATTTCTTTTCAATTACTATGCGTTCATAACTGGTAATGTAAGGCATCTTTTCGTCCTCCTGTAATGTTTGTATTTCTTGCCAAAGTCGCTCTTCTTCAAACTTAGGTAAAGCAATAAACCAATCGATTAAGCGGAATAACTGAACTATATCCTCTCTTCCATATCCGCGTTCAAACAAGCTTTTAATCAGGGAAAGTTTGCTTGCATATCCGACTCCTGCATCTTTTTTAGCAATTTGTGCAGTTCGGTGTGCTTGAACGATCGCAGCTAATGGGTTAGGATTTTGTGCCAGTTCTTCCATATCATAATCTAGGAGCTTGACCACTGGAAACTCTAATGTTGCTTTACAGCCCCAAAGCTCTCGTTTATAGCTGTTTGGTTTCCATTCCTTTTCCTCATCACCGAGTATTGCAACACTCACCACACTCTTACGATACCGGTCATAAATTCGGTTGTGATAGATGTACATACGTTCCTGAAATTTGCTTTTGCGTTGTGACTGTATCTCGATATGTAAAAATACCCACTGTTCTTCTCCAGTTTTCCGCCATACTTTCACCAATTTATCGACTGCTTTCTTGCCAGTCTCGCTTTCTCTTTTAATCTGTTGCAGCTCTGTATCCAAGAACTCAAACCCTCTCTTCCATTCTATATCTTCTTCTATCGATGGATAGAAAAAACTCACAAAATCATGAAAATATAATGAAATGCTCTCCTTCCACGGGCTATCATACTCTGCCATCTACTCACTCCCAATAATGAGAATTACCACCAATACAAGATTGCTAAAAGCTAGGCTAAGGTGGAAATTTAGGAAAAGAAATAGCATAGTGATATTTCTTTATTGACCAAAATGTGCTATAGAAGTTGCCCCGTAACTCCGTGGAACTGGTATCCAGTAGAAAAAATAGGAGGTTATACCAAATCCGGTTCTCAGAGTAGGTGAAAAATAATTCAAAGTCCCCCAGAATTGGGGGATTTAGGGGGCTAAGTAACACGTTTGCTCTCAACCGGATTTGGTATTATAATGAGTGAACGAAATTTTGGGTGGGATTTCTTGAGCTTTGTGTCCAAAAATTATAAGTTCTCTCTTCTCCCTCAGCTTCCTCAGCTTCCCACCCTACTTCCTTAAAGCTATCAACCTACTCTTCTTCCGTCAGGAGCTTACCCTCAGCAGCTTTTTGACTGACCACAGATTCAAATGACTCTAAGGATGGAGATTTAACTGCCTGAGTGAGAAGTTCACCTAATAGTTCAAGATCATCAAATTTCTTAATTATTTGCCTCAGTTCCTCTGTCACACCTTCAAACTTCACTTCAAGAATCTGAATAATATCTTGCTTTTTGCACTTTTCAATTACTATGCGTTCGAGACCGGGAATATAAGGCATCTTTTCGTCCTCCTTTAATGTTTCTATTTCTTGCCAAAGTCGCTCTTCTTCAATTTTAGTTAAAGCAATAAACCAATCGATTAAGCGGAATAACTGAACTATATCCTCTCTTCCATATCCGCGTTCAAACAAGCTTTTAATCAGGGAAAGTTTGCTTGTATATCCGACTCCTGCATCTTTTTTAGCAATTTGTGCGGTTCGGTGTGCTTGAACAATCGCGGCTAATGGGTTGGGATTTTGTGCCAGTTCTTCCATATCATAATCTAGGAGCTTGACCACTGGAAACTCTAATGTTGCTTTACAGCCCCAAAGCTCTCGTTTATAGCTGTTTGGTTTCCATTCCTTTTCCTCATCACCAAGTATTGCAACACTCACCACACTCTTGCGATACCGGTCATAAATTCGGTTGTGATAGATGTACATACGTTCCTGAAATTTGCTTTTGCGTTGTGACTGTATCTCGATATGTAAAAATACCCACTGTTCTTCTCCAGTTTTTCGCCATACTTTCACCAATTTATCGACTGCTTTCTTACCAGTTTCGCTTTCTCTTTTAATCTGTTGCAGTTCTGTATCTAAGAACTCAAACCCTCTCTTCCATTCTATATCTTCTTCTATCGACGGATAGAAAAAACTCAAAAAATCATGAAAATATAATGAAATGCTCTCCTTCCACGGGCTATCATACTCTGCCATCTACTCACTCCAAATAATGAGAATTACCACCAATGCAAGATTGCTAAAAAAAGCGATTGCATGACGCATCAAGGAAGTTGAGCGCACAATCTCAAGTCCCGAAGTAGCTGAATCTTGTGCCAAAACTAACACCTTAGATTAACTGCAATGCCCAAAGCTAGGCTAAGGTGGAAATTTGGGAAAAGAAATAGCATGATGATATTTCTTTATTGACCAAAATGTGCTATAGAAACAAGGGGCTTAAGCCCCTTGTTTACCTGAGAATGTCTTAACCGCCCTGGCGACTGCTATAGCAAGCAAGAAATTCAGCAACAGCAAGGACATTGCGGTTTGATTAGGAGGCTAACCAATGAGAATCCAGCCAGGATTGTTGATTTAGTGGTTAAAAATGCAGAGCGCCACTATCATAAAAAAACAACCGAGTATTACTATGTTTTACAAGGTTAAGGAAAACTGTTTTTAGATGGCAATAAGATTGATATCAAACAGGGAGATTTGATCACGATCAAACCCGGTGTTGTTCACCAGGCGCTCGAACAAGATGATGAACCGTTAGAGATTTTAGTCATTGAGGTGCTCCCTGCATTTAGTGATGTTTATCGTGTGTAATATCAAGTTCGGATAAACAGTTATAATGCCCTTCTGACTTGAAAGAGACGCGGGGACGCCGGGACGCGGAGACGCGGAGAGAGGGATTTTCATGCATGGTGGTGAAAAAAATTTTTTCATCGGGACTGCCTTCTAACGCTTGTTACCTCACAACAATCCTCGATAACGAATAAAGACTAAAATAGCAGCCCAGGAACCCAAAGCAACTTTAACTGCCACTAGAATATTGAGCAGTGGAATCCAACCACCGCTGATTAGTGTATCTAACTCACCTTGGGGTAACTCTATACCGAATAGGCTTAAAACCGCCAGCACGATAAAAATCAAAACTGAAACTTTCTCCCAGGTTGCTGCGTGCCAGCGTTGGTAGATTGTCTCCATCCATTTTGATGATGAGGTAATCGCAACTAAACCAATTGCGGTTCCCCCTGCTACACCAGCAGCAAAACCACCCCCTGGACTTAAATGTCCTCTAATTGCTAGTTCAATACTGACTAATGTCGCAATCATCGCTCCCAATCGTGCCAGAATCACTGAAGGGTGATCGGTAAATTGGTAGATAGTGCAGGATGGTTGTTCATTAGCTAGTAAATATCTGACCCCCATGATCGCGATCGTAAAAACTACCACCTCGAAGATTGTGTCGTAGAGTCGATTTCTAAAAATAATACCTGAAACGGCATTAGGTACTCCACTATCTTGCACAATCGACTCAACGATCGCAAGCTCGCTGGAGTCGCTGGCAAAATCAGGGAAAACGAGCATCTTAATATACAGTGCTATCCCAGCGGCAATATAGATCCACTTCACGGCTAATTCTCCATTAGTTTAGCTTCGTTATTTGTTGTTGGTTGTTGGTTGTTGGTTGTTAGTTGCTTGTAAACAAGTACAAAGAACAAATAACAAACAACAAAGCGGCGTACAGTTATCTCCCCCATCCCTTCTATAAATAGGGCTTGCTGAATAAGTGGGTCAGCCATACCAGACTTGGCTTTCAAGCCTTTTGCAACCAAAATAGTTAAAGATTTTTGCATTTTTTACTTCAAAAACCTTGGACTATTGTAGAGAAATACCTGGTTAAATCAATAATGTTCGGGGTTAAAATCCGGAAAGCTGAAAGCTGACAGCTGAAAGCTGAAAGCTAAGGACTTATTCAGCAGACCCTAGATAGACTTCTCGCCGCTTTTCGTGATTAACTTCAGACTGATTGAGAGTTTCTGAATTGATATAGGTTAGGCTTGCCAAGGTTGGCGGGATTTCTGCCAAGATCTCATAGAGACGTTGGATACGGGTCTGGATATGGTAAGGTGGTGGTTCTTCTGGGGGGGTGAACGAAATTTTGGTTGGCATTTCCATTCTCCGCGTCCCCGCGTCCCCGCGTCTCCGCGTCTGTTTTTTTGTTTCTCCAACCATTTTTTCGCTCACCCCTTCTGGGGAGGTGGATGGGAGGGACTCCCAAGCAATCCACTGCTCGGATAAGATGGTATGAATTTCTTTGGCACTTAAAGCAGCTTGCAAAGCTTGAGCATTGGTATAAGGTCTTTTTTCCAGACGCAGATGATATTTACTCAAAGTTTTTCGTAAAGCCGAGAACAATTGCTCTGATGATTCTCCACTCAACTCACTTTCGAGTATACCAACACGCATTGTCAGGGAAGAGCGCACTGCCACTGCGTAGAGGGTAATGGATAACATTGTTCCCACCAAGGCTTCAGTTAATGCCACATCTGCTGCCCCAAACAAAGCATAGACTAAAGCTGCCACTGCTCCCAAAATGCCACGAATCACCAAAGCATGATAGGGGTTAACCTGAAAAACTACCATACAGGCAGTTAAGGGAAGCAAAGCCGTAATGGCGACAACATATAAATCTTCAGCCATTGTCACCCCCACTGCTAGAACAGTATGCCAAGACATACCCCAACACCGTATTCCAGATTGCCAGAGAAATCAGAGCTAGAATCAGCAATGGCCATTCCCGGGGGATTTTGAGGAGTAACCCAACGATAATACTCATCGAACCCAGAGTATCAGCTACCGACAGACTATGCAATTTGAATAAGATTGAGCGATTGCCAATTAGGGGAAAAGTTCCCCAAAACCAAAAGACAATTCCCACCCCAATACAGGTATAACTAACAATATTAATGATCATTCATTTACCCTTCTCAGAACATGAGCCAACAACATTAATGCCGCATTCCCGACACTCAAAATCAGCACCCCAACCACCCCAATCATCCAGTCATCCCGTAAAACAGATATAATCAGAATCATGATGGATGATTTGGTGGCAATACTGGCAAAAGCCAACATTTTTTGCCAAATATTTTCATCCTGCCAAGCTTCATAGATGGGGATGAGCAGTGCTAGGATCATGGCCATCAGTACCCAATTCATCTCTTTTTCCTCCGTCTAACTCGATGAACTTCATACCAACCATCTTCGTGGTATTTCAAGACAATGGTTTTTGGTGTAAAAGTAATCAGAAAAATATCTAAAAAAATTAGTCCCGGAGTCCGCTGTGGTTTAACCCTTTCCATCACAATATCTTCGTGATTGTGGGGACGAAACATGATCTCAAAGGCTTCCAAGAAGGCTTGGGGAATAGCTACAAGAATTTCCCCAAATACCCGCAGCCAATCTTTCCAAAAAGATCCTGCTGTATAACGTCGCGGTATTAGCAAGGCCACAGCAACGCCGATAATGATATTCGGCAAACTCACATCGGCAGTCAGCAAAAACCAAATAGCTAATCTTAGTATTAAATCAAGGTATCCAATCATGCCAGTACCATCCAAAAGAGCAGCGTTAACATTAAACTCATCACCCCAATCAAATGCTCAAGTTGCTCTAGTACTCGTGGCAGTTTGAGGGTAACTCGCTGGAAAATCACAAAATAGGCAAGCCAGCCGATAGCAATAGTGACTAATGGTTTGATAATATTTTTGATAGTATAGGCATCGTAATAAACACAATTAGCGATAACCAAGCCGCCGAGTAACAGAGTCATCGCTGCCCAGAAACCTGGCTTGGCTTTCCCTTCACCCCCATGAGGCAGAAAAATAAATTTAGCGAAGGAGATAGCAGTTCCTAAAGCGGCAATATTCATGCCAACGACTTGCCAAGGCACGAGATTTTTCATCGTCAGTACCTTTGCTCCAAAACCAGACAATAGGGGAAAACCTGAGATGGAGAAGCTGGCAATAAGCAAGGCAATCCAAATAGGTGTTGAAATCTGCTGCTGTTTTAGTTCTTTGAGATTGCGGCTGGGTAAGTTACCCGCAATCAGGAATAAAGCTGATTTAACCAAACCGTGGGTGAGGGCATAAAAGCCTCCTACTTCCGGCGCTGCCAGAACAAAGCCTAACTGGGAGACAGTGTGAAACGCCAGCATCCGTTTGGTATCTTTTTCCCAAACAGCATAGCCAACCCCCAAGAGTGCCGTTCCCACACCAAAGGCTCGGACAATGGGATCGATTTCCTGTACGATTAAGGCGCAACGCACTAGGGGAAAGATGCCAGTTTTGACTACCACTCCCGACAGTAGAGCAGATACAGGAGTCTCGGATTCCGAGTGAGTTAAGGGTAACCACAAGCCAGAGACAAAGATACCTCCCTTAGTCAAAAGTCCCATAAAAATGAAAGCGATCGCTTCCGTGGGAGCTTCCTGCAATCCTTCAAAGGCAAAGGAATGGTTTGCCTGATAGACTAATACCGCGCCAATCAGATAAAACAGCATGGCGATATTGCTGACAAAGAGATAGCGCAAGCCAACCCAAATCGAACGATCTGTGCGGGGATAGGCAATCAAGAGAAACGCCGCAATACTGATCACCTCTAAGGCCACATACACACTGATAAAATCTGCACAGATAAATACAGAGTTGACACTGCCGTGCAAAATAATCGTCTGGGTATAAAAAAAAGCTGTTTTATCGCTGCGCCAACAGTAGAGAATAACTGCGGCTGTCACTATAGCATTAGTCAGGATAAAGTAGGCACTTAATTGATCAACAACTAAGGTAACGCCAAAATTATCCAATAACTCTAAAGTCAGAGGAGATGAGCTTAATACTCGCTCTAATCCATAACCGAAGGAAAGCAGCGCTACCAACAGCGCCAGATAGCGGTCTAACTTAGGGATGAGATAAATACTAAACCCTACAAAAAAGGGCAAAGCAATCCAGGCAACTGTTATCATATTCATGGCGTATTATTTTTCTCGATCTCGTGGGTTTCCAGGGTCGGATTATCCCGTGATAGCTTCATCACTCCCACTAGCATTAAGGCTTGGATTGAGAAGCCAATAACGATCGCAGTTAAGATGACTGCCTGGGGAACCGGATCTGCGTAAGCAACCGACTCTGCATCCGAAGCAATGGGAGTATACAGACCCCCTCGTGCTGCAATCAAAACGTAATAACCAATCACTCCGGTACTCATCACATCCATAGAGATGATCTTCATCATGAGATTTTTTTTCAGGATGATGGCGAAAAATCCGCACAATATAGTTGCAAATACGCACGCTTCTAACATGGGAGTTGCCTGGTAGCTAAGGTTTAGAGTGTAACTATTAGGATAGCGGTATGGTGAGTAAGTTTGGGAATCGACCAAATTTATATCATAGATTTTAGTCTATGAATTAAGACTTATTTATCTACTAGAATCTAAGTATAGAACAATTTGAGTGTGATCATCGTTGATGGGAGCATTTTTGATAGATCGAAAAAGGAAAACTTATACTTTTAAGAAATACTCTGGCTAATGGCTAATGGCTAATGGCTAATGGCTAATGGCTAATGGCTAATGGCTAATGGCTAATTGCTAATTGCTAATGGCTAATTGCTAATGGCTAATTGCTAATGGCTAATTGCTTTTAAGAAACAAGGCTCCAAGGCAGAGGGCTCCAGGGCAGAATGCTCCAAGGGAAGAGATTGACAGATAAAGGTTTCAGTATTTTGGGTTGTCCTAACCGCCCTGGCGGTTGCTATAACTGTTTTTACTTCTATGATTACGGCAAATTGCAGCAAAACCTCGGTATCCAATCAAGCTAGTACGATCCAAAACAGCAGTGTCAACATCAAACTCATTACCCCAATTAGATGCTCAAGTTGCTCTATTGCTCGTGGCAGTTTGAATGTAAATCTTTGCCAGATTAAAAAATATGCTAGCCAACCAACACCAATCTTGAGCAAGGATTTGACCAGGTTGGTCATCGTATACCCTTCGATATAAAAGCCATTGGCGGCAACTAGGCCACAGAGTAGTAGAATAATGGCTAACCATAATCCTAACTTCGTCGGTTTTTTGTCTATCGATTCTGCTGGTTTTTCCACCGGGAGAAAGATAAATTTAGCAAATACAATGGCAGTGCCTACAGCGGCAATGTTCATCGCCATTTCTTGCCAGGGAACTAACTGTTTAAGGGTCAAGGTTTTGGCACCAAAGCCTGCCAGTAAAGGAAAGCCGGAAATTGAAAGACCAGCAATCACCAGCGCTATCCACATCGGACGCTTAATGGAGACCTGTCGCAATTCCTGAAAATTACGACTAGGTAAGTTCCCAGCAATTAAAAAAAGTGACGCTTTCGCCAAACCGTGAGTCAAGGCATAAAAACCTGCTACCATTGGTGCAGCCAGAACAAAACCCAACTGGGAAATCGTACTCAATGCCAGCATACGCTTGGTATCTTTCTCAAAAATTGCATAGCTGACACCTAAAAGTGCTGTACCAATGCTGAAAACTTGGATGATTGGCTCAACTTCTTCTACAATCAGAGCACAACGTATTAGTGGAAAAACACCAGTTTTGATGACAACTCCTGACAGTAGGGCAGATACAGGAGTCTCGGATTCCGAGTGAGTTAAGGGTAACCACAAGCCGGAGACAAAGATACCTCCCTTAGTCAAAAGTGCCATAAAAATTAGAGCGATCGCTTCCGTGGGAGCCTCCCCCAATCCTTCAAAGGCAAAGGAATGGCTTGCTTGATAGACTAGTACCGCACCAATCAGATAAAACAGCATAGCGGTATTGCTGACAAAAAGATAGCGCAAGCCAACCCAAATCGAACGATCTGTGCGGGGATAGGTCATCAAGAGAAACGCCGCAATACTGATCACTTCTAAGGCCACATACACACTGATAAAATCTGCACAGATAAATACAGAGTTGACACTGCCGTGCAAAATGATCATCTGGGTGTAAAAAAAAGCTTTTTTGTTGCTGCGCCAACAGTAGAGAATAACTGCGGCGGTTACTATGGCATTAGTCAGGATAAAGTAGGCACTTAATTGATCGACAACTAAGGTGACACCAAAATTATCCAATAACTGTAAGGTTAGGGGAGATGAACTTAATACTCGCTCTAATCCATAACCAAAGGAAAGCAGTGCTACACCCAATGCAAAATAGCGGTCTAGCTTGGGGATAAGATAAATACTAAACCCTACAACAAAGGGCAGGGCAATCCAGGCAACTGTTATCGTATTCATGGCATATTATTGTTCTCGATCTCGTGGCTTTCTAGGGTCGGATTATCCCGTGATATAGCAACCGCCAAGGCGATTAGGACAAGGGGCTAGGACAAGGGGCTAGGACAAGGGGCTAGGACAAGGGGCTTAAGCCCCTTGTTAACTCGGTTTACCTGAGAAAGTCTTAACCGCCCTGGTGACTGCTATAAGCCTCAAAGTCCCCCTTTCCAAGAGGGATTTAGGGGGATCAAAACAAATTTTAATCATAGATTTAACTCTATGAATAATAATTTATCCATATACTAAAATCTAAGCATAGAATACTTTGAGTGTGATCACCGTTGGCGTGATCATTTTTGATAGATAGGAAAAGGAAAACTTATAGTGGGACTTTAGGGATAGTGGAAAATCCCTGGGTAATCTTAAAGCTGAAAGCTGACAGCTGAGGTGCTGACAGCTAAAAACCTCCTGACTTCTTGAACTAGTATGGACTCAGAACTCTAATCTGACTTCACAAGCTTCATGGCTGAATCTCCTAAAATAACTCTGTTGGCGCTATTGCTGGCTCTGAGACAGTTAGAGACTCCACTTAGTGCTGATGAACAAGCTACACTAAAAAAAGCTGGTCAACGGTTACAACTTAAACCTGATAACTGGGATGATGCTAAAGAAGTCTTGATGGCAGTTATTGAGAACAACCCTTCCCTTGCTCAACTCTATCAAACGGCAAAAGCTCAATTGCTTGGGATTGATGGTAAGATTCCACCGGAACTATTGCCAATAGAAGAGCCGTGGGAGACAGAATTGCTGGCAGATAAAAAGCAAAAAGTTGTTAACTATGGCCATTTTAAAGGGAAACCGGATCTAAATAGCGACGAAATTCTAAATGTCTCCATTAATGTCCTCAAACAAAAAGATTCTGCCAAAGCTGCCAAAAATCTCAGTTTTTTAGAACAAATTGGGAAATTTCTCCAAAAACGCAATTCCTGAATAAATTCGACCTTCTCCGGGTTATCGCTTGGGCGGGTTTTGTCTTAAAATTATCGCCAAATCCCTTAACGGTGACCCTAAACCCGCCCCTACAAATTCTAAATTCTTTTCATGATTATCTACCCTACCCTAGATTTATTTCTCTACGACTTGCGGAATGGACTGGGGGAAAATGCTGGCGAAATTGCTGATAATCAGGAAGGCTTTGCGCACAAACTTCCTGAAGAAGTTCGCTCACGGATGAAGCGACGGGATCTAGAGGTAGAAGCTGAGTATGTGGAACTTTTGGGTGAGCGAGGCATAGAGTTCTTTGATAGTAGTTCCCCAAAGTATGCCCTTAGAGGATTCTACTATCCAGTACGCATCGGGGATAGTTATGGACTCTTACTCGATTGTTCAGTGAAGCATTCTCTGGGGCATCCTGAACGGGTTAACATTGAGGCTTGTCCAGTTAATTGCTTGGCAGATCTTAAAGTAGAACTGGATAAGCAACTAGCAGGTCAAGTTGCGACAATTGGGCAGGTGTGGCTGGTATCTGGTGAGATTCCCAATTTTACCCCAGACAAGGCGGAAGCGATCGCTCAAGCTTGCAGCAAGGTTCCGGAATTAGGACTTGACTGGCAGCGGGACTTTCGGGGTAAAAGTGAGTTTATGGGAGGGATGCTGTTTGAGTTGTGGCGATATCGTTTTAAGGGAACTGATTCAAGTTCTATTCATCAGCTTCAGGATAACCATCATGTTCTGATTGCCTTTTATCCTGACCAAAAAACTGCGAGAGAAGCCTCTGTCTTTAACTTTGACTGGCTCCGCTTGTTTGCCTACCGTAGTAAAATTTTATGGGCTTATGGGCAAAGTCAGTATTTGAGAGGGCAATTAAAAGATGATTTTGTGGCAATTCAGCAGTATGTTGAGGATTTCCATCAGGCTCAAACCCGAAGGATAAACCTAAAACGGTTACGCCAAACCTTAGTCCAAGCTCAAAATACCCTTGCCCATTATGCAATTAATCTGAATTATCTGAATGCCCAAAAACGTACCATTGAAGTAAATCTGCTCAACTACAGAAGACGGTTGGAGAGAATTCAGCAACGCTTAACTGAGTTTCAAGCAGCCAGTGAATTGGAATCTCTCCAGGAATTTGGTGATAATGTGGAACGCCGATATCTATTACAGGTACAAAGTGATTATGAAAGTTTCACTCCCGGATTATCCTTGTTGGAAAATCTGATTAACTCGATTCGAGGAGTAACGGAGATTGATCAATCCCAGAGCGATCGCACTTTTCAGAATACTGTAGCTATAGTCGGTGTTGGACTAGCTGCGGGAGCTTTGGGAGCTACGAGTGCCGAACAATTTCCCGGTATGTCAGATTCAACAGAGGTAGTCAAGAATCCTGTTGGTTCAACTCTTGCTCAATGGGGAGTTTCCGAAGCTTGGCTTCCTCCTGCTATTTTAGCAACAGTGAGCGTAAGTGTTGCCTTAATCGCTGCACTGCTGACAGCATTTTTCATCAAGTTGAGTTGGTATTTGAGGAAGTAAGATTTATATAGCAGTTCTCGCATCCGTGAGTTACATCTCCTATCCCCCATTCCCCATTCCCCATTCCCCATTCCCCATTCTTAATTCTTAATTCTTTTAATGTCTTCTGTACCCTTAGTGTTAAGCATCCCGCCATCAATGCAACTGACTGATGAGCAGTTTTTTGAATTGTGCGAAATTAACAGTGATTTGTACTTAGAACGTAATCTAAAAACTGGAGAAATTTTAATTATGACCCCTGTTGGTGGAGAAACCGGCAATCGCAATTTTTCCCTTATCGTTCAGCTTGGTATCTGGGTAAAACAAGACCAGACAGGAATTGGCTTTGACTCTAGCACAGGTTTTCGGATTACAGGAGCCAGCAAAGATCCGATGTCGCCGGATGCAGCTTGGGTGCAATTAGAACGCTGGAACACTCTTACTCCTGAACAAAAGCGAAAATTCCCACCAATTTGCCCTGATTTTGTGGTTGAGTTGCGCTCCCCCAGCGATACCCTGAAATCACTGCAAGAGAAAATGGAAGAATGGGTACATTTAGGAGTGCAACTCGGTTGGCTAATTGACCGCATTGGACGCAAAGTATATATTTATCACCACGATGGTTCCCAGGAATGTTTGGAGAATCCTCAAACCCTATCTGGTAACCCATTGCTTCCCAATTTTGAGCTGGATATGAGGGAGATTTGGTAAGAAAGGTATAGTTTTAAGGTGATTTCCTCCGAAAAAATGTACCTATCGTAGGGTGTGTTAGCGTTTGCGCAGCATTCCGAAGGAAAGCGTAACGCACCGCATCGCGGATGTCATCAATTAGGCTACCTCATTGTTAGCATAAATCGCTGCTGTAATCTCTTCAGGATGAGCATCGGCGTTTTATCGAGAAGTGATCGCTCTATTTGAGAGAAGGGCGTATTCTTCAATTAAGTTTAGGGATTATCAGGATATCATTATTCTGTTGGAAGCTTTTTCCCTTGTAACTCAGCCCAAATATCCTCCAGGTTAAGTGAGTCTAACCATTGATAGCGATCCTTAGTGTAATTACCTGCTCCAGAATCAAATTGTTTGATAAACCGAACAGCATCGACATAACCCAAAGCTGCAATTAGAGCTTCAAAGCCTTTTTGGTTCAATTCTACTGGGGTCATTTATTTTCTCCTTCTACCTGAGAAATTTCCATCAACCATTGCACAGGATTAGTAACAGACATCCATATAAATCCTGTATTGCTTCTCCATAAGCTCATTTTATTGAATTGAAGCAAAGTTGAGTATAGTAACGAGCCAATAGCGATCGCAAATCCTACAATGGTAATCGTATTATACCAAATCCGGTTGAGAGCCAACGTGTTACTTAGCCCCCTAAATCCCCCAATTCTGGGGGACTTTGAATTATTTTTCACGTACTCTGAGAACCGGATTTGGTATTATATCCCAACCAAAATTGAAGACAGGATTGGAGTAGGGGCGGGTTCACCAACCATCAAGGAAATAGACAAGTCAATATTGTAAACCCGCCCCGGTGTGCCCAAGGGTGATTGGTGTCAGGAGTAACAGCAGGTTTGATGTTTGGTATAGAATAGCGATCGCTCTCAATTACAAATGCTATCAATTTTCTGACTGAATTGGATCGCCTGGTGGTGGATGTCGTCCTACTGTTTTGTCTGCTGCACGAATATTAATAACTCTTTCCCGATTTAGGGATAATGCGATAACAGTAGTCTGTCCAACTGAGGTTAAACCAATGATGAACAATCTATCAGCTGACCAGATAAAATGAGCGCTCCAATTATCTTTTCTTGGGTTAAACAGAGGTACTTCTGCACCTGATTGGGGCTCAATAGCTGTTGTTCGAGCTGATTTCTTGCGGTTGCAATGGAAGCAAGCTAAAGCCAAATTATCAAGAGTATCTGTTCCATTTTTGGCTAGTGGAATGATATGCTCGATAGTAAAGGCTACATATTGCCATTGTTCAGAAGCATGACAGTATTCGCAGAGGAAATTAGCTCGTTGATGAACTTGGTTTTGGATAGCTTCAGGAATTGGGCGACGAGCAGGCATTGTTTATAAATTGGATTGATTCTGGGTTAAGTAAAGGTTGCGGACAGTCCGATTGATAAAACTGAGGTAGTCATCGATTTCTTCATATAAATCGAGTTCTTGTTCTTCTGCTGAATTGAGGGGGGAGGTTTGTTGTTTGTCTAATAACGTGTTAATACGTTCTTGAACTTTACCAGAAGCGCGAAAGAGGGGTATTCCTTCAATTAATTCGATGCGGACTGCTCCTTCGATGGGAAAATTATTTGGTAGGTTTTCCAGTTTGGGTAAAAGTAGCATTTTTTGTGAGTTTATTGGGTTTTAGGTTTAATTGTGCTGATTGGGATAAAGAATAAATTTTATTGTGAAAACTGCGATCGCTTATTTTCCTATCTGGAGTCTTGCTCTCAGCTATCAAAACCATCAATTAATCTAATACTTTTGGCACATAATCCTTTTTGTGTTTTCCTAACTTCCACTTCAACCAATGTACCTTTTTTTAGTTGAGAGATACACTCAGAGTCAATGAAACCTTCGCGGAAGTAGATATCATCGCTACCATCATTGGGAGTAATATATCCCCAGTGGCAACCTTGTTGTCTATTGTAGCCGATGGATTTCACTGAACCTTGTTTGAGAGGGTCAGGATTCACAATTGGCTGGGATGAAGAGATTGTATCATACAACTCTTGAAGATTTTTGTTTTTAGGAGCAACAGCCAGGGCACGCTGGCAATAAACTAAGGCTTCGTCACGTCTACCCAGCTTTACCAGTGCATAAGTTAAATGGGGAGTTACTTTATCTATACCAGATAAATTACTCAAATTCTCATTAATTTTAAAACCTTGGATGAGTTTAATGACAGCTTCGTTGGTATCTTCGTGTTGTAGTAATGCTTGACCCATTGCTGTGTAAACTTGTGCTAGGTGAGTGAGAGCATCCCATTTTAGAAAAAGCTTTACCCAAAGTAACAACATTGCAAGGGTCTCAGCTCCCCTTAAAAGAGCTAACGTACAAAAATGATATGTTCCCAGGTGAGTTTGGTTGTTAATTTCTTCACCAAGTTGTATGCTTGCTCGAAAATTCATTAGTGCTAACTTAAACTTCTCTTCTCCTTCCTGTTTGCTCAACACCTGACCTAAGCTATTGAGAATAATTGCTTTTCCTACATGATCTTCTAATTCAACAGATAAATCGTAGCTGCGTCGGAGAATCCTTTCTGATTCATGCCATTTCTGCCGTTGTTTGAGAACTTTGCTGAGAATGTGCAGCGTAGTTAATAAAGTATGTGACTCGCCCAAATCTTCACATATTCCTTGACTGCGCTGGAGTATCTGTTCGGCTTTATCTAAGTACTTTTTTTGTTCTAAGAAAAATTCTCCCTGCTGGCGTAATTCTATGCTGAGCTGAAGTTGTAGAGCTTTTGGGTTTTCTGAAGGATTGTATTTTTCTTTAATCCTAATCGATTGTTCTAGGATAGAAAAAAATTCGTCAAATCTGCCTTGTTGCTGGAGGACACTAACTAAACCGCTAAGTCCAAAGCCAACTTGTCGCTGGTCATCTATTGCTTTGCTAATCTCCACTACACGTTGAAAGGTAGCTAAAGCTTCATCAAGTTTACTCTGTTGCTGGAGAATATTTCCTAACAAAGAATATCCAAGAGCTGTTGTCTGTTTATCCTTATGGACTTGACTGAGCTTAATAAAACATTCAGTTGCTCGTATTGCCTTATAAAGTTTCCCTTTTTTTTGAAAAGATCCTCGTAATCCCCTTAACATTCCGAATAAGTCTACTTGGTCGTCAGGCTCTTTGTAAGAATCCGCAATTCTAATCGCAATCTCAACTATGCTCTCACAAGTATTTAAGGCTTCATCAAGTTTGCCCTGTTGCTGGAGGACACCGACTAAACAGGTTAGTCCGATCACAACTTGTTGCTGGTCATCTATTGCTTGGCTAACCTCAACTCGACGCTTGAAGGTGGCTATGGCTTCATCAAATTTACCCTGTTGTTGGAGGACACCGGCTAAACCGTTGAGTCCAATGGCAACAGAACGCTGGTCATCTATTGCTTTGCTAATCTCCACTACACTGTGAAAGGTGACTACGGCTTCATCAAGTTTGCCCTGTTGCTGGAGCACACCTGCTAAACCGTTGAGTCCAATAGCAACAGAACGCTGGTCATCTAAAGCTTTGCTAATCTCAATACTACGCTTGAAAGTGGCTAAAGCTTTATCGAGTTTGCCTTGTTGCTGGAGAATTCCTCCTATACGGTTGAGCGTGATCGCAACTTGTCCCTGGTTATCTAAGCCTTGCTCAATCTCCACTACATGTTGAAAGGTGACTAGGGCTTCATCAAGTTTGCCCTGTTGCTGCAAGACACTTGCCAAACAGGTTCGTCCAATGGCAACAGAATGCTGGTCATCTATTGCTTGACTAATCTCAATTCGACGCTCGAAGGTAGCTAAAGCTTCATCAAGTTTACCTTGTTCCTGGAGGACAACTGCATCTTTTCAGTGCTAAAGCCAGAGAAGTTATCACTCCTGAAGTTGTTGCTCGTCAAGGCATGACTTTAGAAGAATTTGGCAGACTCTTAGAAAGCTATCCCGTAACAGCAGAAATTCACCAAGGTGGTGAGGTAACATTGACAGAATTCCGCAATTTAGTAGTGAAGAATTTGCAAGAATCCAATAATTTTGTCCTAGTCAATTACTTGCGCAAGACTATTAGTCAAGAAAGAGGAGGACATATTTCCCCAGTAGCGGCTTATCACGAAGAGACAGACCGTTTTCTTATTTTAGATGTTTCCCGCTACAAGTATCCCCCAGTTTGGGTAAAAGCAGAGGAACTTTGGCAAGCGATCGCAACTATAGATTCTACCTCCGGTAAAGCAAGGGGTTTTGTTTTGGTAAGTCCCCGGTAGGAGAGATGGGGGAGTGTGGGAGGTGTGGGAGGTGTGGGAGGTGGGGAGACAAGGGGAACAAGGGAGACAAGGGAGACAAGGGAGACAAAGGGGATGGGGAAGATATTTGCACTCATCAATTCCCAATTCCCAATTCCCAATTCCCAATTCCCAATTCCCAATTCCCAATTCCCAATTCCCAATTCCCAATTCCCAAATAACAAACAACAAACAACAAATAACAAACAACAAATAACAAACAACAAACAACAAATAACAATTCTAAATTTTTTCAATATATTGGCTGTCTAGAAGAAACGCTCCTTGAGTAAAGCGAATTCCCCAAAATCCTCCTGGACGTCGATCGAGGATTACTCCTTCTTCCCCCAAATGAATTACACTAGGAGGTCGTAGCATGGGCATTGGTTCAGCTGTCTTAACATAGCGCGGTAGTTCAATTACCCGGACGCGATCGCCAACTTTAAATTCTCTAGACATACCAGTTGTTTGTTATTTGCTATTTGTTATTTGTTGCTTGGGAATCTTGGGAATATTATATTGTAATATTGGGTTCATGAGTGCAGAGACTGATTTTGAATACATTCGTCAACTAGTGCGCAAACGCGCAGAGGTGGCGCTCTCAGAAGATAAGGCATACCTGGTTGAGTCTCGTTTGGCACCCTTAGCAAGAGAGGCAAGGGTTGATTCCATCAGTGAATTGGTAAGGCTGCTGCGCAGAGATCCTTTCAATTATCTTCACCAATTAGTTGTTGAGGCGATGGTGACTACGGAGACATCGTTTTTTCGGGATGAGCATCCCTTTGAAGCACTCAAAAACTTTGTGCTGCCAGAACTCTTAAAACAGCGGCAAGTTGAACGTACTTTGAATCTCTGGTGCGCTGCCTGTTCCAGTGGACAAGAACCCTACAGTATTGCCATACTAATACGCGAGTATTTTCCCCAGTTGGCTAGCTGGACAGTAAATTTGATTGCCAGTGATATCTCTGCCTCCATGCTAGCTCGTGCTCGCCTGGGAAGCTACAAGCCGCATGAAGTTAACCGTGGACTACCATTAACACTTCTACAAAAATACTTTCACCATTCTGGTAAGGATTGGCAAATTAAGGAAGATGTACGCCAGATGGTCGATTTTCGCCAGTTAAATCTTGCCGAATCTTGGTCTCTAATGCCTTCTATGGATATTATGTTTTTGCGTAATGTCTTGATTTATTTCGAGATCGAGACGAAGCAAACTATCCTAGCTAAAGTGAGACAGGTATTGTGTCCCGACGGCTACTTGTTTTTAGGGGGAGGGGAAACAACCATCAATCTTGATGCAGCTTTCCAACCAGTACAATTGGGTAAGGCTGTATGTTACCAATTTCGCTCAGGGTAATACTCTGGCTGAAGACTAATGGCTAATGGCTAATGGCTAATTGCTAATGGCTAATTGCTAATGGCTAATGGCTAATTGCTAATGGCTAATTGCTAATGGCTAATTGCTAATGGCTAATGGCTAATTGCTAATGGCTAATTGCTAATTGCTAATTGCTCTGAAGAAACAAGGGAATTGGGAATTGGGAATTGGGAATAGGATTCTAGCTTGTTTCTTCCATTCATAAGGGGCGGTGTGCTGCCCGTTGGGAGGCTTTCAAGAAACAAGGGAACAGGGAACAGGGAATGGGGAATAGAAAAACTTCCTAACCTACTTGGCGACTGCTATAATAAGTCAAATTAATTGCGCTGACAGATGAGTTGTGCGTATACAAATAGCTTGCGATCGCAACCAACAAAGGATTCGTATTTATTGTATCCCACATTCCGCACCCTGAACTGTCACACTACGAATTTTGGTTGTTTGGAGATTTTGGCACAAGCGATCGCAAAACCGATTAGGGAAATTTTGGTATAAAAAGTTACCACGAACATCCAAAAATTACGAAAAAACCGATTGTGACAGTAAGGGGTGCGGAATGTCGGTTGTATATCGATGATTGGGCGCACGTCGGTGTGGGCGCACGTCGGTCATTGGTGTCAACTTAAGCCACAACCATTGCCAATTGATGCTTTCGAGATGTTCTACTTTCTCAGAGAGAGCGGGTGGCGTTACCCTACCTGATTAACAGTAAAAAGAGCCAGCAACAGGAGCATTCTCTTG
>JAAHHL010000020.1 GCA_010672185.1 Caldora sp. SIO3E6
GTAGCCGACTGGGACGTCCTTGCCAAAACTCAATCTCGACGGGAACAACCCGGAAGCCTCCCCAATGGGGGGGACGGGTAACCTCCCTAGCGGCATATTCCTCCTGGAGCTGCTGTAACTTTTGATCGATAACTTGCCGATTCTCGATTACTTGACTTTGAGAAGAAGCCCAAGCTGCCAGCTGAGAAGCTGGGGGACGGCTCTTAAAATAGGCATCAGACTCACTCGGTGCAACTTTCTCCACCCGCCCTTCAATACGTACCTGTCTTTCTAACTGAGCCCACCAAAATACAAGAGCCCCCCAAGGATTATCCTGCAACTGTTGCCCTTTGTAACTTTGGTAGTTGGTATAAAAAACAAAACCTCGCTCATCGTAGTCTTTCAGCAACACTATCCGAGCAGAAGGCTTACCTTCCGGACTAGCAGTAGCAATCGTCATGGCATTGGGCTCAGGCAAGTCCGCTGCTAAAGCCTGGTTAAACCAAGTGTGAAATTGTTTAAAAGGATTGGAGTCAGCATTCGCTTCACTCAAAGCTTCGTAAGTGTAATCCCTGCGTAAATCTGCTACGCTTGTGTTCATGTGTCGTTATCTTAATGCTGAGCTAATAATTATTCTGTCTGAATCTTAGAGCGATTTGCTTTAAGTTGCTATTAGCGGGTAATTATAGTATTTTTGTGAAGCATAATCAAGAGTAAGACACAATATAGAACTGAAGCGTTTCATTGTCACTCTTGTTAAAATTGGCACACGGATCAAAGGCCAAGGATTGCTATAGATGAGACAAATTAACTTTCTGGTTATTTTTATTTTGTGCTTAGTAGTGGGTATATTTAGCTTACAAAATACCCAGTCTGTCACTGTTCAAATTGTCCGAGGTATCCAAATTGAGGCTCCCTTAGCGATTGACCTGCTAATAGCCGCCTGGTTTGGAGCTATTTTTGCTTGGTTATTTAGCATCTGGGTTCGTTTACAGCACAAACTGGTTGCCTTTGGGTTTAATCTCAGGCTGCGCTCCAAAGATAAAAAAATTGAGCAATTAGAGAAAAATGTTGAACACTACAAGGTAGAACTCGAAGACCAACAACTGCCTGCTCTATCACCATCACCAACCATAACAGAAGGGACTTTGGTCGAATAACTGAAGCTCGAAGAGTTGAAGATTGAAAACACCAGCCACCGAAGCGATCGCTCTCTTGATTGATCTGGCACAGCAAGGGGAAATTAATCCCTGGGATGTTCAGGTGATTGAGGTAATAGACCGCTACTTAAGTACATTAGCCTTAGACGAAGAACTAGAACCCGGACGCCACAACGCGGACTTATCTCAATCCGGGCAAGCTTTTTTGTGGGCATCAATGCTGGTTTTACTCAAAGCTGATACCTTAGAGCGTTTGGAGGAGCCTGAAGAATCAGAATTTGATGAAGAAGAAGAGCTGGATACCGTTGGTAAAAGTCAATTACCACAACATCTAGAGCGCCATCTGCGTCGCCGTCCCACTGCTCCTCCACCCAAAAGAAGACCTGTAACTCTGCAAGAGCTAATTGAGCAATTGCAGGAGATGGCAGAGCAAATCGGCGAAACATCACTGCGTCCCCGCCAACGACATCCTCGTTCTCTTTCTCGCACTCAGGCAGCAAAAGCGATCGCTCATCTAGCTCATGATGAAAATCTTACAGAAACTGCAACCAGGCTGGAGGTATTTATCTCTCGTCACTGGCAAGAACTATCTGGAGGAAAAGATTGGCTGAATTTAGATCAATTGTTAGAGTGGTGGACGGCATCACTAGCAGCGACGGATGAAACTGATTCCCTGGAAAATGGCTTAGCTTTACACCACGGTGCTGTTGCAGAAACTGAACCAACGGCACATGACCGAGTAGGTGTATTTTGGGCGCTGCTACTATTGTCAGCTCAGTCCAAAGTTGAGTTATTCCAAGAGGAATTTTACCAAGATTTAAAAATCCGCTCGCTGGAGTGAACTTCTACCAGGATTTACTCCTATTTACTTGATCGCAGGTGATTATTGAACGGTAGCAAACACAAAATGCTGTGAATCTATCGTTTGGTAACTTGACCATTGTGGTCTATGGGGAGTAACCAACAGGGAGTCGAAAAATACCCTAACCGCGTAATAGCGGTGAAGTGGTTACAATCAGACTCAATAACTAAACCAAACAAAATTGGCCTAGTAGACTAAGGAAAGAATATTCATGAAAGCTATGATTTTGGCAGCGGGCAAAGGAACTCGCGTTCGCCCCATAACTTATACCATTCCCAAGCCACTAATTCCCATCCTGCAAAAGCCAGTGATGGAGTTTTTACTAGAATTGCTACGACAGCATGGTTTTAACCAAGTTGTAGTTAATGTCAGTCATCTGGCTAACGAAATTGAGAACTATTTCCGCGACGGACAAAGATTTGGTGTCGAGATTGCCTATTCCTTTGAGGGTCGCATTGTTGATGGGCAGTTAGTGGGAGAAGCTCTTGGTTCTGCGGGTGGAATGCGTCGCATCCAAGACTTTAACCCCTTTTTCGATGAAACATTTGTTGTCCTCTGCGGTGATGCACTCATTGACCTCGACTTATCAGCAGCAGTTAAGTTCCATAAAGAAAAGGGAGCAATCGCCACCATAGTTACCAAACCTGTACCCAAAGATCAGGTTCCTAGCTATGGTGTGGTTGTCACTGATGAATTAGGAAAGGTTAAAGCCTTCCAGGAAAAGCCCTCAGTAGAAGAAGCTCTTAGCAACAATATCAACACAGGTATTTATATTTTTGAACCAGAGGTACTAAATTATATACCATCTGGCCAAGAATACGACATTGGTGGTGATTTATTTCCTAAGTTGGTGGAAATGGGCGCACCGTTTTATGCAGTGCCTATGGACTTCCAGTGGGTCGATATTGGTAAAGTTCCAGACTACTGGCACGCAGTGAGGGGTGTTTTACAGGGAGAAATAAAAAATGTTGCTATTCCTGGGAAGGAAGTGCATCCAGGAATTTATACTGGTTTGAATGTTGCTGTTAATTGGGACAAGGTAGATGTCACCGGACCAGTTTATATCGGTGGTATGACCCATATTGAAGACGGAGCAAAAATTATTGGACCCGCAATGATTGGCCCTAGCTGTCGCATCTGTAGCGGAGCAACAGTGGAGAACAGCGTTATTTTTGAGTATTCCCGCTTGGGACCAGGGGTACGTTTGGTAGACAAGCTCGTTTTTGGACGCTACTGCGTTGATAAAACTGGTGCAGCAATTGATGTTCAAGCAGCAGCTCTAGATTGGTTGATTACCGATACTCGTAGGGGTATGCCTGCCCAAGAGCCAGCGGAGCAACAAGTAATTGCCGAATTGCTCGGAAATAGTTAATTTGAATTGTTTATTTGTTGTTTGTTATTCGTTGTTGGTTGTTTGTCAAAAAAAACAAATAACCAACAACAAAGCGACGGGCAGCTATTCCTCCCATCCCTAGAAGGAATTTGCTTCCCGCCGTTTTTTGTGAAACCCTTACCCAGAAATGATTTCGCAATGTATGGGAGGATCCTTTCCCCCCACACCTCCCACACTTCCCACACCCCCCACACTCCTCCTCAGTTCAGGATTTGAGCCTTAACAAGGGTGTCATTCGTCTTTAATACTCAGGTACAGAAGAATCGATTTCCCGACTCCAGGCAGTAATGCCGCCTTTAACATTAGTACCTTCAATCCCAGCTTCTTTCAAAATACCTAAAGCTTTTGCTGAGCGACCCCCCATCTTACAATGAGCAATCAACTTATGCCCATTAAGCAGTTCCTTGACTTTTGCCACACCGAGACCATTTTCAATCTCTGGTAGGGGTACTAGTACTGAACCAGGAATTTTGGCAATGTCGTACTCATGAGGATTGCGAACATCTAGCAGAACAAAATCATCCTGACTACTGTCAAGCAGTTCCTTGAGTTCCTGCACAGTTATCTCTTGCATATCTATTTGTCGTTTAGCTTCCTCGGCTTTAGCTTGAGGAATACCACAGAATTGTTCGTAGTCAATTAATTTTTCAATTACGGGTCGTTCTGGGTTGGGTCGCAGCTTCAGCTCTCGGAAAGTCATATCCAAAGAGTTGTAGAGCAATAACCGTCCACTCAGGGTGGTACCATTACCCAAAATAATTTTAACAGTTTCGGTTGCTTGAATAACACCGATTAGTCCAGGTAAGATACCCAAGACACCTCCTTCGGCACAGGAGGGAACCATTCCCGGTGGTGGGGGTTCGGGGAAGAGATCCCGGTAGTTTGGTCCCCCTTCGTAATTAAACACCGTAGCCTGACCTTCAAACCGAAAGATTGAGCCATAGACGTTGGGTTTATTGAGCAGTACACAAGCGTCATTGACTAAGTAACGGGTGGGGAAATTATCAGTACCATCCACTACGATATCGTAGGGCTCCATAATTTCCAAAGCGTTTTCAGAACTTAGGCGAGTTTCATACAGATCTACCTGGCAGTAGGGATTGATTTCGAGAATTCGCTCCTTAGCTGACTGAATCTTCGGTTTACCTACCCAAGAAGTACCGTGAATGACCTGACGCTGGAGATTAGAGCTATCAACGACATCAAAATCTACTAAACCAAGACGCCCAATTCCAGCCGCAGCAAGATAAAGCAACAACGGCGAACCCAAGCCACCGCTGCCAATGCAGAGGACGCTGGCAGCTTTGAGGCGTTTTTGCCCTTCTAGTCCAACTTCCGGCAAAATTAGGTGCCGGGAGTAACGTTCATATTCTTCTTTGTTGAGCTGGATTTGCTCCAGATTCGGATTGAGCATAGCAATTGGTGAGGAAATGGTGGATTTAAGATCCTATCCAAAAACAATATCGTTTGTGTCCTGGAGTATTATTAGTTTTTAGAAAAATTATCAATTCTCTTTTCCCCATCTCTCCATCTCTCCATCTCCCCATCTCCCCATCTCCCCATCTCCCCATCTCCCTTAGGGATGGTCATAATTTCCTCTGGCTGGAATTGATGATCTTTATCAAGGCTCCAGCTTTTGAGCTCATTGGCATTCAGAGACTGCTGAGCTACCTTGAGTAGTTATGGGTTTCTTATAGTTGGAATTGACAGATTCTTGGATAGTTTCTCCCAAGACCTTATTGTACTCTCTAGCAAGTTTTAGGGTCTCCACCTGTTCTTGTTCACTCCTCATCATTTCCCCAAATTCGACTAAGCGAGATAGGGTAAAGTCCGGTTTGGGGAATTGTGGTGGCCCTTCCACACTGTTGATTACACGGGAGGAAATTTTGTCAACCCCAATTTGATGAATAAACTCAAGGATTTGTTCATCATAAATCCGCGATCGCAAAGCACTAAAAAAGTCAATCGCTTGCTGGGAGAAGGTATCGACTAACTGTTCTATGTCAGCACGAGCCAGTCCATCTTCAGCAAAGATACCACTGACAATGCCAATACGGTCTTCCCGGTTAGGTTCCCAGTAGAATTTCTCCATCCTACCATCCCGAATCAGAGGGGCATACAAGGTAGAAAAGTCATTGCCTGTCACGATAATGGGAATACGCTGTAGGGGGTTGGAGTCATAACTGCCAGGGAGTTGCACATCGGTGGGACTATCGGCAATATTCATCAATGTGCCATTCACTAATTGAGTATTCACCGTATATTGAGTACCGCGATCGATTCTTCCTGCTCCAATATCCAAGTCATTGATAATCAGCACAAACATTTTTCCCCGCACCTTAACCATCTCCGCTGCTTCTCGATAGCGCAGACGGATCAAACGCCCTGGGTCACCCGCATCTGGACTTTCTAGTTCCCCTGCTGACATCCGAACCGCTTCAATACCCATGCGCTCGAAGACTAACTCACACTGAAAAGATTTACCTTCTCCCTTACGTCCATGAATACCCAGAATCAGGGGTACACGGACATTATTGAGTTCCAGGTAATTTTTGGTGATGTGGATTGCTAGTTTATCCAGAAAGCGGGGAGAAATGTAGTAGCTCATCAAATTCCAGCAGGACTTACGCGGCTACACTACTTTACCAGATGGGGAGTGTGGGAAGTGTGGGGAGTGTGGGGAGTGTGGGAAGTGTGGGAAGTGTGGGAAGTGTGGGAAGCTGAGGGAAGCTGAGGGAAGCTGAGGGAAGCTGAGGGAGACAAGGGAGACAAGGGAGACAAGGGAGACAAGGGAGACAAGGAGGAGATTTACTGTTCCCAATCCCCAATTCTCAAATGACAAACAACAAATGACAAACAACAAATGACAAACAACAAATGACAAACAACAAATAACAATTCCTGATCATTCCCCAATCAGGAGGAAATAAGTAAAGGTTTGTTGATCAATCCTTTATTTAATCTGGAGAGTATATAAATGTATAACGACAGACAGATATTACCGGAGCAAACTTTACCAGAAGAAACAACTCGACATACTGTAAGCACTAACCATAACCAACAGGCATCAGCATCATCCGCTAGTAACCAGGGTCAGCACTTCGAGCCTAATGTTCAAGATGAAAGCGATTATATTGATAGCTGGTACGATGGTTTAATTGGCACATCCGAAGAGGGGTGAGCGAAAAAAAGAGTGGGGAGCGGAGGAGCGGAGGAGCGGAGGAAGAAGAGAGAACTGATAATTTTTGGATACAAAGCTCAAGAAATCCCACCCAAAATTTCGTTCACCCGCTCAAGTCCACAAAGCGTGGACTAAATATTTTTGAGCAGATTGAGTCATCTTTAGATGACTTGAGCTATTAGCCGGTCGTTTAAACGACCGGCGGGGTAAGGATTTCACCTTAAGTTGACACCAATGACCGAGGTGCGCCCTCAACCGGGTCCCTCTTGCACAATATTTCGTAATTAAGAAAAGCTACCCAGTAACCTTTGCCGCACACCTTCAGCAATTTTGTGTCCCAAATATTCTGGGATCAAGCCTTCGTTGGGTCCCAACAAGTATAAGATTATCCTAGTTCGTCCGCGCCACACCAGTAAGTTGGCATTGACTACTAGCAAATCCTCTTGCCAGATTGCCGACATCACCTTGTAAAATAGACCGGGCTGATTGTCTGCTTCAATCAATAATGCTGGTAGATGGAAAACAGGATCTACATAGAATTCTGTTTCTACCCGTTCTAAGCCAGCATCAAGATTAAATTCTACTGCCAGCATTTCTTCAACTTCAAAACTCCCTGCCAAAGCTTCTTGAATAGCGCGGCAGACGTTTTCTGCCGTTTGCTCCGTCAGAGCTTTTTTGCCACGGGACACAATTAGTTTGATAAATACCAGCATCGGTGTCTTGATTTGACCATAAAGACTAAGGTTATGGATAGTTAGTCCATAGGCAGCCAGAACACCAAAAATGTCGCTTAGGAGAAAAGACTGATTGCGGTAAGCAAAATGCAGCGCACTTTTGGAACTCTCCGATTTGATCTCAATCACTGCATGCTTAGTTTTGTAAAGTCGATAGGCAAGTCTGAGGTTTTGTAACTGTATCTCACTATTGGCAAATTGCTCATAAAACTTAGGAAACGCTTTATTGAAGCGCTTCAGAAGTTCTCGTGTCGATGATTTCAAACCCGCAGTCATAGTTAGGGGTGGTATGCTTCGTTATTTTCACCAAGCCAAACTTGGTGACCAGAAGCAGTTAGGTCTCATTTGAGGAAGAATCAGCATATATCTGGTTAATCTCTCAAAAATTCTGCCCGGTAGCTTTAGTCTATAGTAGCCTTAGTATATTAGACGATGCTAATCTACCTAATCTGACAGAAGAAAGGTTGTATAGTAAGCTTTACATCAAGCCTGGTAGTATAGGAGTATGTTACGATAACTGCTATTATTAAATTTGGTCTCAATCAAGCAGTAAGTCTCCTCCGTCAGGAAAGGCAGTCTGCCTAACTTTGGGTACGAAACTAGAAAAATGCCACAGCCACATCTGCATGGGTTTTTGGAAAAGCTTTTTTAGCAGCCCTGATACTGTCTTGCCTCAGAAGCAGTATGAAGGGGATATATTGGAAGGTACGATCAATCGCACCGATAGTAGAACTCGAATATTTTTTAGCACAGACCGGGAAGTAGACCTTTACGACTTAGAAGAATTATGTGATGCCGTTGGTTGGTCTCGACGTCCCCTGCGTAAGGTAAAAAAAGCGATTCAACACAGTTTCCTCGTTACTTGCATGTGGCAACAGCAAGGTAGCAGTAGGCGCTTAATTGGCTTTGCCCGGGCGACTTCCGATCATGCTTTCAACGCTACGATTTGGGATGTGGTGGTACACCCAGATTTCCAAAACAAGGGACTAGGTAAAGCCTTGATGAAGTATATGATCAAAAAACTTCGGAGTGAGGATATCAGCAATATCACCTTATTTGCCGACCCTCAGGTGGTCAATTTTTATCGGAGAATGGGATTTATGCCTGATCCAGAAGGCATCAAAGGTATGTTCTGGTATCCTGAGTAAATTTTGGCTAAGAACACAATTTTGATGGCAAGAAAGCAAAAAGCAAGTTATAATATTTGAGTAGTCTTCGGGATGTAGCGCAGCTTGGTAGCGCGCCTGCTTTGGGAGCAGGATGTCGCAGGTTCAAATCCTGTCATCCCGATTTATTAGCACATCACTGTTGTTGAGTGTGTATGTCAGTGCGCAAAAAAAAATATTGACAATAAAATAGAAAAGTGATATAGCTGAGTATCGAAATTGATGGAGTGATTATTCTGGCTCAACTCTGGATGGAACTATTAGAAATGGAACAGAGTCAGGAAAATCAGCCTTGGAAGAGAGTGATGGGATTACTTAAGGAGGGAAATCAATAGTNGAAATTGGGGATATTTGCGAATTAAGTTACGCATAGTACGTATAGCTTCTTGCTTCTGACCAATCTGATAGAGTGCAAGAGCATAGTTGGCACGAGGAAAGGCTAAATTGGGAGCTAACTTAACCGCAGTTTGGTAGTTAGCGATCGCTTCTGGCCATTTTCCCATACCTGCTAGAGCATTACCCAAGTTGTTGTAAGCCATCCCATCCTTGGGGTTGAGTTCTAGTACCCGTTGGTAATCTGCGATCGCCTCTTCCCACCTTTGTTGTCCTTCGTAAGCCGTACCGCGATTGAGGTAAGGATCAGCTGCCTCTGGAGCCAATTCAATCGCTTGATTAAAATCTGCGATCGCGGCTTCTAGTTTATTCTGACTAACCCTAGAATTCCCCCGGTTACTCCAACCTACAGGATTTTCTGGCAAAAGTTCAATAAGCTGAGTCCAGTAATCTTCAGCAATAGGAAAATTACCTTTTTGTGTAGCAGCGAATGCTTCTCGTCTCAACTTATTGATTTGTTGAATTTGAGCCTTACTAAAATTCTGTGTCTGTACTTCCTGCGCCATTACCGGCTCAGCCGAGCACCAGACCAAAAGCAAACAGACTAAAGTTATAATCCAGCGAATCATAGAAAAACCTTTTAAGAAACAAGAAGTTAAGGAGTTAGGAGTTAAACTACCGTTGCTATTAGCGCTCCCTACAGCATAGCTGAAAGCTGAAAGCTGATAGCTGATAGCTGATAGCTACAAGCCCAAATGTTTTCGAGCCGCTGCCGTAGCTACTCGACCACGAGGCGTTCTGTGTAGGAAACCAATTTGTAATAGATAAGGCTCATATACCTCCTCAATCGTTTGAGCATCTTCTCCTGTTGCCGATGCCACGGCTTCTAAACCAACAGGCCCCCCATTAAACTGTTCAATCATCACAGTGAGTACTAGCCGGTCTGTCCAATCTAAACCTTTGGGGTCTACATTGAAGACTTCCATTGCTTCTGCTGCGATCTCTTGATTAATCGGTTCCAATCCCTTTACTTGAGCATAGTCCCTTACTCGCTTCAGTAGTCGGTTAGCAATCCGAGGAGTACCACGAGAACGACGAGCAATTTCCTCAGCGCCATCTACATTCATTGGCACTTGAAGTAACTCCGCAGTTCTTTGCACAATCAAACTTAATTCATCTGGCTCATAGAAGCGCAACCGTTGAATTAAACCAAAGCGATCGCGTAAGGGTGAAGTCAAAGAACCGACTTTGGTGGTAGCCCCTACTAGGGTAAATTTAGGTAGAGGGATACTGCGAGTCCGAGCAGTTTGGCCTTTTCCAATAGTAATATCTAAGCGATAGTCTTCCATCGCTGGGTAGAGTAATTCCTCGGTCATCCGGGAGAGGCGATGGATTTCGTCAATGAATAGGATATCTCCCGGTTTAAGATTAACTAAAATACCCACAATATCTCGTGGACGTTCCAAAGCTGGTGCTGCTGTAATTTTACAATCGACCTCCATCTCCGTTGCTAAAATCAGCGACATGGTGGTTTTACCCAATCCTGGGGGACCATACAAGAGCAGGTGATCCATCGCTTCTTTTCTGGCTTTGGCTGCCTGAATAGCAATTTCCAAGACTCCCTTCAATTCCTTCTGACCAATGTAGTCTGCTAAGCGCTGAGGTCGGATCCCTTCTTCTTGATTACCAGTTTCTTCGGTATTAGCGGTTGCTTGCAGCAAATCGGCATCATTTTCTGTCTGAGGTTGATTTCGACGGCTCTTTTTTTTCTTGCCCTGTTGTTTTTTCCTACTTGGCTGGGGTTTTTGATTTGGCTGTTGAAACTGTTCTCTAACGATTGCCATGATTTAGAATGGAGAATTGGGAATTTGGAATTGGGAATTTGGAATTGGAATTGGGGATAAAGTCCGTCATGATGAACTATAGCTCTGATTGTTGAGCAACAACAAATAACCAACAACTAACAACTAACAACTAACAACTAATAACAAATGCTAGCCAAAAGAATTTTACCTTGCTTAGATGTGAATGCTGGACGGGTTGTTAAAGGAATCAACTTCGTCAATCTTCAGGACGCTGGTGATCCAGTAGAGTTAGCACAAGCATATAACGATGCTGGTGCTGATGAACTGGTGTTTTTGGATATCACTGCTACCCATGAAGACCGAAACATTATTGTTGATGTTGTCTACCGCACAGCAGAACAGGTATTTATTCCTTTGACTGTAGGTGGTGGCATCCAATCCTTAGAAACTATTAAGTTATTGTTAAGGGCAGGAGCAGATAAAGTCAGCATTAATTCCGCAGCGGTACGCAATCCTAACTTTGTTAATCAAGCTAGCGATCGTTTCGGTAATCAGTGCATTGTCGTTGCTATTGATGCTAGACGTCGCCAAGATCCTAATAATCTTGGCTGGGATGTCTACGTCCGTGGGGGACGGGAAAACACTGGTATAGATGCCATCTCGTGGGCAACAGAATTGGAGCAAAGGGGAGCTGGGGAACTGTTAATTACCAGTATGGATGCGGATGGAACCCAGGCAGGGTATGACTTAGAGTTGACCCGTACTATTGCTGAGCAAGTACAGATTCCTGTCATTGCTTCCGGTGGTGCTGGCAACTGTGCTCATATTCATGAGGCTCTGACCCAGGGTAGAGCAGAAGCCGCACTTCTTGCTTCTCTTCTACACTATGGGCAGTTAACTGTCTCAGAAATTAAAACGTATTTGGCTCAACGCCAGATTCCAGTCCGACCAACCAACAGCTGAAGATTAATGCTTTCCGGAATTATTAACTTTTGTTGTGTAAGATGACAAAGTGAGCAGTCTTCGCAATAAAAGCTGCTGTTACAATAAGACAAGTGTTACATTTTGTAAATCATGCTAGTTGCTATTCTCATATTAGATGTTATTTTGGTAGCCTGGGCATTGCACCTAATGCAAGAAGCTTTTGACAACAAAGAGTTTTCCCTAATGCTAGCGGGAACTTTAGTAGCCATGTCTGCAGCTGCCATGTTAGTCGTCTACTTTCTCATGGGTAGCTATATGGGCTATCTTACCCAAATGGCTCAATCCCCAAATCCATTTTATTGAATCCTCAACAAATTCGGTATCAACAACTTGACTAAATGCCGACATCAAGGCATTATAGAAAACGCGAGACGGGGTTATAGCTCAGTTGGTAGAGCACCTCAATGGCATTGAGGGGGTCAGCGGTTCGAATCCGCTTAGCTCCATAGGAAAATTCCAGATTTTAGCATCACTCTCTTCGATAATTTGATCATTGGTGATTATTCATGGTCGTCGGTCATTGGTCATCACCCAAAACCTAAGACCTAACTAGATGTTGAATAAACAGATATTAGCTAAATTAAAGCTAAGCTGCTATGTATTTAGGGTACTCCAAGGCATAACTCTAACATTCTGTACTACGTTTTGTATTATGTAGCGGGGTGTCAATCAAGACTCTTTGAGGAAAAAGACGATGCAGTCGGAACAAAAACAGCAAATTATGGGCTACTTCATTGAGGAGACCAAAGAACACCTCTGTACGATGGAACAAGCTTTTCTAGATTTGCCAGGTACTATGGAGGACAAGGAAGTTCTCAATGAAGCATATCGTGCCGCCCATTCCATTAAGGGAGGGGCTGCCATGTTGGAACTCAATAGTATTCAGAAAACAGCCCATCACCTGGAAGACTGCCTCAAAGACCTCAAAGAATCACCTGTTGAAACAGACCAGTATTTACAATCCCTTTTTGTAAGAGTGTTGGATACTCTTCAGAATCTTGTAGAGCAACTCCAAGAACCATCTGGTTTGACAGATGAAGTAGCTGACGAGATTATGACAGATATCGAACCAGTGTTGGCAGAACTTAGTAATTACATCAAAGAACTACAGCAATCATTCAGTAGTGTTCCGGAGGTTAATACTCCAGAATTAGTATTAGCAGGTCATTCTCTAGAGATGCCTCCTCAAGAAGAATTTGAGGTTGCGGCTTCTATGTCCCTAACAGATTTTAGGGAGCAAGAGCTCCAAGATGATAGTCCTAAGATAATTTACCCCGATACATCCCTTATACAGGTAGATGAGGATAGTGGGATTATCTTTGCGCAACCAATCCCTGATGAAATAAGTACCACTGGACAAAGAAACGATGGGACAAAATCTACCTCCTCTAAGCGAGGTAGGGCATCCTATACCGGGGAACGGAGTAAAGATACTTATGATGCTGGTGCAGTAGCAGTGGCAACGATGTTGGAGAATGTTGCTACTGCTTGGGAAAAATCTTGAGAATTGGGAATTGGGAATTGGGAATTGGGAGTGGAATAGACAATTTACGATCACTCTACAGCAGCAGCGTAGCTGATTGACTTCTCTACCAAAAAAGAGCTATAATAGTCAATTGTCCATTATCAATTGTCCATTATCAATTGTCCATTATCCATTGTCCATTATCCATTATCAATTATCCATTATCAATTATCCATTATCAATTATCCATTATCAATTATCCATTATTTATTGAGGAATTTACTTTGAGCGACTCAATTATTAAATTATTAGACGAACTGCCCACAAATAACATAACGGTGAAAGTGCTCAAGGCTCTAGACTATGTGGTACCTGGAGAATGGGAAAATGTTGTGGGATGCGATCGCACTATTGAAGTCGTGACGGGAGAAAGCGATGGCGACAGGATTAGGGACATTCGCAATCGGGTAATTGAACTATACAATGACAGTGATAATGGCTACCAAAGTGCCCTCTGGTTTTACCAAACTATTGACAGTGCAGACAAGGCACTGGGTGCAGCAGCAATGGCAAACAAGATTGGGGAAAAAATTGGCTTGTTGGGCTTTTTAAGCAAGTTAACTCCCAAAGCAGATACGACTCAATCTGTAGATTTGTGTTTGAAGATTGTTGCTGAGTTGATCGCCTATAGCAAACTTAATGGTCTTCCTGTTCTCAATCCTGGGGAATTTGTCACACAATTGAGCGATCATTATCAGGGAGCCTCCTTAATGCGCATGGCAACTTTGGTTTGCATTGATGGTTTGCTGCCTCTCGGACCAGATTTCTTGCAAAAAGTACAGGAGACCCTAGAGGGAGAAGGGAGTAGTGCCTTTGAAAACAATGCGGTTTTTGGCGCGATCGCTAACTTTATTCCCGGAGATGATAAATTTGGTTTTATTGGTGACACCTTTGGGGCAGTTCAAGGTTGGATGGATAATTTAGTCAGTTCGGTAGGGTTAACACCACAAGGAATTTTTGATAGCATTGGTGGTTTTCTCGAGTTGTCTGATGATGCCTTAGACTTTGTGGCTGCATTTCTGGATCAATCAACGGATTATTATCAACATACAGGGATTCAAACTGTAGCGAAGAAATTGATCTTGCAGGCAGCTGAGGAAGCTTAAGGAACGGGTGAGCGGAGGAGCAGAGAAGCAGAGGAGCGGAGGAGCAGAGGAGCGGAGGAGCGGAGGAGCGGAGGAGCAGAGGAGCGGAGGAGCAGAGGAGCGGAGGAGCAGAGGAGCAGAGGAGCGGAAGAGCAGAGGAGCGGAAGAGCAGAGGAGCAGAGGAGCGGAGAAAGAAGAGAGAACTGATAATTTTTGGATACAAAGCTCAAGAAATCCCACCCAAAATTTCACCTAACCCGGAGCTGGGGAAACTCGGGAAATAGGGGAAAAATTTTTCCTTCTTTCTTACTTGTTACTTATTACTTATTACTTGTTACTTCAAAACCAGTGGCGAGTAAGTAAAATATTAGGCTAAGCTGCGGTATAGATTGAGATTATTGAGAATATTTTGTGAACAAATTATTTAAACAAATATTACGGTTATCGATCACTCTTACCACCGCTAACCTGTTAATGAGTTGTAGTGTTATCTTAAACAGTATCAAAGAATCCAAACAACCGGAAGCAAAAAAAGTAGCAACTGCCCCGCCAATAGTCTCACCGGCTCTCAAGGATGCCATCCATGACCTCCAAGATTTAAAGATTAAAAGTGAAGGTGAATATGGTATAAAATTAAGGGAATACGAAGATAAGCTCAAGGAGATATTGCCAGTTGCTAAAGTTGCTCAGGGTGATGAAGAAGCCTTAGCAGCAATGAAGTCAGCGGTAGAAGGACATAGATTAGCCCTAGAGTTTTGGCAATGCGATCATCTTACTGGTTACGATAACTTACACCAATGCCGGGACAAGGCACTACAAGGTATCTTTAACAAGTATCCTGAAATTAAAGAACAAGCTTTAGCCATAGCTCAAGCAGAAAGTTCATCTTTTATTAGTGCTGGATTAGATCAACAGTCTCTTTTGGAAGCAATATGGAGTCAAGCCAATGGAGATACTGCGATCGCACACCAAATTATCTACCCACCATTGGATGTAATTAATACAGCGACTGAGGAGAAGTAAGGGGGAGACAAGGGGGACAAGGGAGACAAGGGAGACAAGGAAGACAAGGGGGACAAGGGGGACAAGGGGGACAAGGGAGACAAGGGGGACAAGGGGGACAAGGGAGACAAGGGAGACAAGGGGGACAAGGGAGACAAGGGGGACAAGGGGGACAAGGGGGACAAGGGGGACAAGGGAGACAAGGGAGACAAAGAAAAAATTCTCTATTCCCAATTCCCAATTCCCAATTCCCAATTCCCAATTCCCAATTCCCCATTCCCAATTCTCTATTCCCAATTCCCCATTCCCGATGAATTTAGAATCATTAGGCTGGAGTAGCTTGTTTGCCACCAGCTTCGATTGCTATCGGCAAGAAGGATATACTGTCGGTAGAGTTGCTATTGAGCACAAAAATACCTACATCCTCTACACTCAACAAGGAGAATTATCGGCAGAAGTTACCGGTAAACTGCGCTACCAGGCTGTTGAGCGTCAAGATTTACCAGCAGTTGGTGATTGGGTAGTAATTACTATCCCAGATCCTGGTAAGCAAGCCACTATTCAGGCAATTTTACCCAGAAAAAGCAAGTTTTCCCGCAATATTGCTGGAGCAAAAACCGAAGAGCAAATAATTGCTGCCAATCTTGATACCGTCTTTTTGATTTCGGGGTTGGATGGAGATTTCAACCTCAGAAGAATTGAACGCTATCTGATTCTAGTTTGGGAGAGTGGTGCTAATCCGGTGATTATCCTAAACAAAGCAGATTTGTGTGATGATATCGAACAACGGCAACAAGCAGTAGAAGCGATCGCTCTTGGTGTACCTATTATCATCTTGAGTGCTGTCCATAATCAAGGACTAGATGCCCTCAAACCTTACCTGAGTCTGGGAAACACCGTAGCTTTGCTGGGTTCCTCTGGTGTCGGTAAATCCACCCTGACTAATCAATTGGCAGGGAAAGCTGTGCAAGCGGTGCAATCTGTCCGTCAAGGAGATGACAGAGGCAGGCATACTACCACCCATCGCGAATTAATTATACTGCCTTCCGGTGGCTTACTTATAGATACCCCCGGAATGCGGGAAATCCAGATTTGGGGAGGAGATAGTAGCTTACAGGAAACTTTCACCGATATCGAAATTTTCGCTAAGCAATGCCGCTTCCCTGACTGTAAACATGAATCTGAGCCAGGTTGTGCAGTGCAACAAGCTATCCTTGACGGTAGTCTAGATTACCAGCGTTTTGTCAGTTACCAGAAATTGCAAAAAGAATTGGACTATTTGGCAAGGAAGCAAGAGCAAA
>JAAHHL010000200.1 GCA_010672185.1 Caldora sp. SIO3E6
GTTGCTGCTGGGATGTCGATAATTTTCCTTGTTGCCTCGTCTCCTAGCAATTTTACCTGGCGCTTCTCCAAAGCATTAGCAGCAAGAGGGAGGAAGCTGGGGGCAATCGCTTGGTGAACTAGTAGTGTTTCAATAGCATTGCAGACGGCAGCATATTGAGTTTTCGCATCGATGGTAATATCCACTGCTTTCTGCAAGTCAGCGGCTTGATCTATATAGAGATGACAAATACCATCAGCATGACCGAGTACTGGGATACGGGTATTCTCCTGTACATACCGGACAAAAGAGTTGGAACCTCTAGGAATAATCAAATCTACGTATTCATCTAGCTGCAACAGTGCCTTGATTTCTTCTCTAGTGGTTAAAAGTTGTACTGCTGCTGGATCAACTACTGTGGTAGATAGTCCTTGATGAATAGCTTTTACTAGGGCTTCACAAGAACGGATAGCTTCCTTGCCTCCTTTGAGGATAACACCGTTACCAGATTTAATTGCTAGGGAGGTAATTTGAATTAAAGCATCGGGACGGGCTTCAAATATGATACCTAGTACACCCAAGGGGTGAATTGGGAGCTGGATTGTCTACTCGTTTTCATCGTATAGGAAAGAATGCTGATCGTTGGTTAGATTTAGATCTCCCGGTGGTCACTGAATTACGCTCTCAGTTAGATACACAGACACAACAACACCAGTTTGTTAGTGCTTCAGTTATGGATTTTGACTGGATGGATACTTTGACCGATGTAGCGCCAGAAAACATTTTGTTTATTGCAGAGGGCTTACTAGCCTATTTTGAGGTCAATGAGGTGCAGCAGCTCATCAGTGCGATGCGCTCTCGTTTTCCAGGTGCCACCTTAGATGTGGAAATTTTAGGAAATTATACCAAAATTTCTAATAAAAACTTTACTAAAATTGGAGCCCCTCTCAAGTGGTTTGTTAAAGATGAACAAGATTTAACGGCAATGGGATTGCAAGTAGTTAATGTTGGGTCTCTCTATCAACTATATCCAGAACGTTGGCCTTGGCAATGGCAAATACTTTTGAAATTTCTTACCCAATTCTCTTACTTTCGTAATGGATATCTAATTGTGGAAACAAAACTCTAATGAAGTTAATCAGAAAAAGATTGATTGATCAGCCTTCACCTTACTTGTTACCCTCTCAGTTCCATAGGATATTATGGAAGAATTGCGAAAACTCTTGCAGGAAAACCTGAACCCTTGAATGGCTTGGGAAAGGTAACAATTGCGATTGCACCATATTCTGGCACTTGATCCAGGTTGGAGAGCAACTCGATCTGATATTTGTCTTGGGCTAAAATGTAAGCTTCCAGGGAGTAGTCATCCTGGCTCGTGGAAATACCTGGATCAGTGTCTGTTGTTTCATGACCAGAGGCAATAATTTTTCGCTCCTCGTAGAGATACTTCAGAACCTCGGCACTCCAACCCGGATAATGGGCAATACCCTGTGAGTCCTCATTGCGCATTTTGGTCATGCTAGGCCAGCGTTTGTGCCAGTCAGTACGCATCGCAGCAAAAGCACCTTCTGGTACTTGACCATATTTCTTCTCCCAAGCTTGGACATCCTCCATCGTAATTTGATAGTCAGGGTTTTGTGCTACTTTGTTGCTGACATCAAATACTACCAACGGTAACACCATTTCCTTCACCGAGATTTCGTCCTGAAAACGTTTGCCTTTGATAAAATGGGCTGGTGGATCAACATGAGTGCCCCATTGACCAGGGATACTGTAGCGATGTGCCAGGAATCCAGAACCTTTAGAACCAATCATTTGGTCGTAGTGATAGATAGTGGTTCTTACTTCCGGGTCAAAACCTGGCCAGTGGGGAATGTCAGGATGAAAAGCATGGGTCAAGTCAACAAACTCTCGCGACTTTAGCTCAGCTAGGGTATTCCACAAGCTAGGGTTATTGGAGGTTTTTACTGTACCTGATGCTGCTAGACCGAGGTTGGCAATCATTGCTAGGGTCAAGAGAGATTTTCGCAACATGGTTTCTAACTGAAGTCTAGGCTAGTAGATATAGCGCTACGCGCAATTCAAAATTCAAAATTTGCCGGACTCCGTCCCGCTGCGCTAACGCTTTGCTCACCATGCTACGCAAACAAAAATAGGCCATTACTAGGTTTCAGGCTTTATTAATGTCCTAACCTAAGTGCGTAGTGCTATATCGTATGGACTTATCATAGTTTACGACACCAAATCCGGATAATTGCCCAGACAAATGGTTTTTCAAGCAAAATTCTTCTCCCCAGCTCCCTCAGCTTCCCCAGCTTCCCCAGCTTAAATTAATATCAGGTATCGTATTTCAAACAACGAGGATCGGGTAGCGTCGCTTTCTCCGGTTCCCGAGGAAACCAGAAAGCTGTATACTTACAAAACCCCACCAGCATTAACATGACGGGTACTTCGATCAGCACTCCTACAACAGTAGCAAGAGCAGCTCCAGAGTTAAGACCAAATAGGGTAACGGCAGTAGCGATCGCAACTTCAAAATGATTACTTGCCCCAATCAACGCTACCGGAGCCGCATCTTCGTAAACCAGCCCCAATTTCTGTGCGGCGACATAGGTGATAAAGAAAATAAAGTTCGTTTGGATAAATAGGGGAACGGCAATTAATAGGATGTGCAAAGGATTGCGAACAATTAATTCACCCTTCAAGGCAAAAAGCAAAATGAGAGTAATCAGCAATGCTGAGATTGCCACTGGACTCAGGTACTTAAGGAATATCTGATCAAACCAAGATTTTCCTTTATGACGCAGAATCCAAATGCGTGATGCTACCCCTGCTAGCAAAGGTAAACCAACATATACCAACACCGATAGTACAATCGTTTCCCACGGGATAGTGAGGTTACTCACAGATAGCAGCCATCCTCCCAATGGTGCATAGAGGAACAGCATCGCTAGGGAATTAATCGCAACCATAACCAGGGTGTGTCCCTGATTACTATAAGAAAGATAGCCCCACATCAGCACCATCGCAGTACAAGGGGCAATACCAAGAAGAATGGTTCCTGCAATGTAAGAATTTGCCAGAGAAACTTCTAAACCCCGAATAATTTCAGTTCCTTCTAGGAGTGGACGAAATAACCAACCGATAAAGAACTGAGCAAAGGCAACCATGGTTAAGGGCTTAATCAGCCAGTTCACCACCAGGGTTAATACCACAGGCTTCGGAGTCTGAGCTGCCTGCTTTGCCTGAGAAAAGTCAATCTTGACCATGATGGGATACATCATGAAAAACAAGCAAATAGCGATCGGCACTGATACCTGATAGATACTCATGGCATCGAGGGTTTCGGCAATACCAGGGAAAGTTCGCCCCAGGGCAATACCTACTAGGATGCACAGGAACACCCAGACGGTTAGATACCGTTCAAAGAAACTGAGTTTTCCACCTGCCTGAGTTGCCTTGGAAGATATATTGGGATTTTTGGTAGTCATGCTTCTTCCTCAAATGCTGTGGTACTCCTTAGTGATGCAAAAACGCTATCCTTAGTATCAAATCAAAAAAAGTTGATTTGTCAAGTGTTATAAAACACAGTTGCAGCAGTCCTGTATATTTCAGGGTTTTGAAATGGAAAGATAGTTTGGATCGGTAGACTTTGGAGCGATTGCCTACGGCACTAGCGAAGCTAATCGCACAAGTATAGCTTGGAGAAGGCGATGGCTATTGTAAGCTAGTAGATATAGTGCTGGCTGCTGATGCTTTTCATGTGCCACAAGCGATAGAACTGGCGATCGCCGAATGTCTCGATAACCGATGTCTGTAAAAAACCGCTATCCCAACCAAGACCGATATATTAACTTACTCACCGATTTTGGATTCAAACGGCTGTTTGGTACCGAAACAAACAAAGAACTATTGATCGATTTTTTGAATGTGATGTTGCCTCCAGAACATGCGGTGCAAGATGTGAGTTACAGAAACAATGAAAATTTGGGTAATACTCCCCTAGACCGCAAAGCTATCTTCGATATTTATTGTGAAAGCAAAACTGGAGAAAAGTTTATTGTCGAAATTCAAAAGGCCAAGCAAAACTACTTTAAAGACCGGAGTGTTTATTATGCCACTTTTCCTATTCAGGAACAGGCAAAAAAAGGGGACTGGAATTATAAGTTGTCCTCTGTCTATACGATTGGCATCTTGGATTTTATTTTTGATGACCATAAAAAGGATCCAAACCTGTTGCACACAGTTCAACTGAAAAATCAAAAAGGCAAAGTATTTTACAAAAAACTGAAATTTATCTATGTGGAACTGCCGAAGTTTACCAAAACCGTTGACCAGTTAGAAAATCATTTCGATAAGTGGCTGTTTTTACTGAAACATTTATCGGAGTTGGAAGCACCTCCTGAAGCCTTACAAGAGGCAATTTTTGAGCATTTATTTGAGGTGTCAGAAATAGCAAACTTTTCTGCTCAAGAGCAAGATGCCTATGAAAATAGTTTGAAATACTACAGAGATGTGCAGAATGTGGTGGCAACATCAAGACAGGAGGGAATTGAACAGGGTCGGCAAGAAGAACGATTGCAAAGTGTCAAGCGACAGCGATCGCTTCTGTTAAAACAATTATCTCGCAAGTTGGGTGATATTCCTGAGCCACTCCAGGTAAAGATAGCGCAACTATCCCTAACATCCTTGGAAGCGCTAGGTGAGATGTTGTTTGATTTAGAAAGTGAGGAGGATTTGAGAAAGTGGTTGAATCGGGAGTAGGTGGTAGGTTTTAGGTTTTAGGTAAAGGTTCAGTTGCACGAGTGGGAATCACATCCTACAAGTTAACTACAGCGCTCATCATCCATACAGACACGAGAGGGGAGCATCGGGCTAAATCGTCGAAAATCTGAGAGATACTGCTCAAGTATCGCCAATTGAGGTAGATTGAGACTGTAGTAAATCCATTTGCCTTGTTGTCTAGAACGCAGAATGCCTGCATCTTTCAGAGTTTTGAGGTGGAAAGACAGTTTGGACTGGCGGACGTTGAGGCGATCGCACAAATCACACACACACAGTTCCTGTTCTCGCAATAGTTCAAGTACCTGAAGTCTAAGGGGATCGGAAAGAGCTTTAAATCCTATTTCAACTGAAGTTGATTTAACGATAGAGGTTTTAATCATCAGGTTTACTTGAATCGATAGCTCTATCATACAAAAACTGTCTGGATGCTCAAGAGGTGACAACATTGCCATTCGGGCCATTCGGTGTTGTCCCTCTAACGCTCATTACTCAAAAAAAGCCATCTTCTGAAAAATAGGCAGTAGCAGCTCAACATCAAGCAAAAATACAGTTAACGCTACTTCTGTTTGGTTAATCACAGCTACATGACTGGCAATATCTAGAGTATCAGCACGACGATAGGATTCCGGGAGGATACGAATTTGGGATAAGGGAACCTCCATTAAGATAGGAGTATCTGCTACGGGAATACCATAAAGTTCACCTGTAGCGTTTTGCACAATTACTAGATAACTATTCTGGTAATCTTCGCTAGTTGAGCCAGAGTTAAACAATCGCCGATAAAGATCAACTACCGTTACTTCCTGCTCATCGAGATGGACAACTCCTACCTGATTGGTTCCACTGCCATAAATTGGCTTATGATTCAATATTTTGTAAATAACTTCAATGGGTAAAGCCAAGTTGAGACTACCCATCTGAAAAACAATTAATTTAACTGAAGTATCAGCCATTACTCAAACGACAAACAACAAACAACAAATAACAAACAATTAATTACTATTGACTATATCTTTAATAGCTGTTAAAAAATCCTGTTCAATGTAGGGTTTGGTGAAGTAAGCAGTAGCACCTAAATGCATAGCTAGCCATCGATGCTTCTCATTACTGCGGGAAGTGAGCATTGCTACAGGAATTTCTAGCAGCTGAGGGTCTTGGCGACGGTAGTTGAGAAAGTCAAAACCATTCATATTGGGCATTTCAATATCACAAATTACCAACCCGATGGCAGAGCTTTTCTTCTGTAGCTGTTCGATTGCTTCTCGTCCATCCTTAGCTTGGAAAACGCGAAAACCAGCTTTTTCTAAAGTGAGAGCTAAGGTTCGGCGCAAGGCAACTGCATCATCAACTACTAGTACTGTGGTAGAAGTGAGTTGGGTGGCTTTGGTAATCCCCACAGATTTATCTACGCTTTTTGCCCTCGCAGCAGATAAACCAAATTCTCTCCTGTTGACTATTCCTCCAGCACTAGTGCCTAAGTGTGGTTCAACTAAAGCGGCTCCATCAATTACTGGAATTAAACTGCCATCCCCCAAAATGGTACAACCATAGCTATAGTCGGGGGGGGCGATCGCATCTCCAAAGGGTTTGATAACCAGTTCTTGCTCAGTTACCAAACTATCGATTTCCAGGGCAAAAACTTCCTGTCCTAGAGTCATTACCAGTAAAGGCAATGCCCAATCTACTGGAGATGGTACTGCCGTTAACATTCTACTTGGTGAGTTTTTTGGTGAAGGACACCCATACTCCAAGAGCTCTGCAACCCGGTACACTGGAACCAATTTGTTGTGCCAGTGCAAAAACCGCTGTTCTCTCAATCGCTTAATCTGAGCAGCTTTGGGAATCACAATTTCTTCAATGCTATCAGAAGGTAAAGCGATACCATGTTCACCAACTAGACAAACCATTAATTTAGCAATGGTTAGAGTTAAGGGCAGTTTTAAGGTAAAGGTTGTACCTTGATTAACAGAGGAAGTAACTGCGACACTACCCTTGAGCGATCTCAACTGCGATCGCACTACATCCAAGCCAACCCCCCTGCCGGAAAGTTCGGTTACTTGAGCTGCGGTGGAAAATCCTGGCTCAAAAATCAACTCCAACAAATCTGCTTCCTTCATGCCATCTAGTTGCTCGGCAGAAAACCACTCTCTTTCTAAAGCTCTTTGGCGAATCCCTTCAGCTCGAATTCCTTGACCATCATCGGTAACCTCAATAATGGTAGAGTTGCCCTTGTGATAAGCTGTAAGTTGAATTTGACCAGTTTCCGGTTTGCCCAACTGCTTTCTGCTATCTGGGGATTCGATGCCATGATCAAAGGCATTTCGGAGTAGGTGCAGCAGTGGATCGTAGAGTTTCTCTAGCACAGCCTTGTCTACTAGTACTCCCATACCACTAAGTTTGAGGTTAACTGGTTTGTGGTATTTGGTAGATAAGCTCCGTAACATTCGAGGAAAGCGGTTGAGTACTTCCGACAGAGGCAACATCCTTGCCCACATCACCTCATCCCGCAATTGAGAGAGCATTTGTTGCTGTTGTTCGAGGGTTTGAACAGATTGTCCAGCAAACAGAGCAATGTCATCAACAGCTTCTTCAAGCTGCATCATCTCTTCCATCAAACCTTGTAGCTGAGAGTTTAGAGTTCCGTAGCTATCCAATTCCAAGGAGTCAAAATGAGAGGTATCTATAGTTAGTTGTCCATTTTCCTGGCTGAGTAATCCATTGTCATTGTTGTTTAACTCTAACCACTGACTATTAACTACTGACGAAAAGCCAGCATTGGTAGCAATTGAACCAGAACTAGAAGTATCAACCAGCATCTGGTCTGATAATCCCCGCAGATTGCCCACCAGTCTCCCAAATCGGGCAAATCGACTCAATAGCTCTTGCACTGAGGTCTGGAGTTGTTCATTCTGAAGGGAAAGGCTATTACGGTTAATGGCTAACTCACCCGCTAGATTATTCATCATTTCCAGTCGTTCTGAGTCCACTCGCACACTGAGTCGAGCAGGAGCAGATTCGCTGCGAGTGGTACTAAGTTGTTTGTCGGCAGCATTTTCTGAGAGTTGATTAACAGTACCCTGAGTTATTGTCTGGGAGGCAGCAGAGCCACTGATAACTTCAGAGATATCTTGTACTGCAGGCAAATCTTCAAACAGCTGTTCAATCGATTGCACTGCTACTTCTAGAGTCTCTGGTTCCTCAAGAACCTCCGCTGGTTCCAAATCCTGTCGTTGCAGAGCACCAGAGTTAGAAGTTATAGGAACTATGGCACTCGAATCAGCTGTTTCTATTGCGGGAATAAAAGGTAAATCTTCTGCCTCTTCTATAGCCGTAGCATCTAAATTATCAAACTGAGCCACACTACCAAAAATCTCTTCCAACGAAGGGATGCCCTCCAAGGTAGCTTCCTCTGCCACAAATAGATCTTGGGAATGGGGAATGGGGAATGGGGAATAGGGAATTTCCTCCTTTTCTTCCTTGTCTTCCTTGTCTTCCTTGTCTTCCTTGTCTTCCTTGTCTTCCTTGTCTTCTTCGTCCCCGCGTCCCCGCATCTCCCCAAAAGACTGGGATAAAGCTAACAAAGCAGCAGAAGGACTTCCTCCTTGAGTGGCATCACCTGCTAGCACGACTTCTCTGCCTGCTTGAAAGTCAGCTAGCGCTAGTTGAGTAATTTCTACTGCACACTCTGGGTAAGCATCCAACGCTGCAATTGCTGCCTCAGCGATCGCACTAAATCCTGGCAATTCCAATAATATTCCAAACCCAGCAAATACCTCGGCTTGAGCTCGTAATTCTCCTGCTACTTCGTAGTCAGAAGGATTAGCCAACACCGTAGCTAAGCGTTCAAGTCCTTGGCTGACATCTACTTCAAAAATAGACAAAGCCATATTAACCCCCAACTCAGAGGAGCTGGGGATGTAATTATCCGCCTGGGAGAGAGCATCCCCTAGTCTTGCCTCTATCTGAGTAAAAATGGGTTCAGCGATCGCTAAAGCTTGCTCACTGTCCAACTGACCTGATGAAATCTGCTCCATTAAAGGCAAATGCAGACAGTCATAAGCTTGCAGTAGTTGGCTTTCGAGGTCAATATCAATTTCTACAGATTCGTTGTAGAGAGCTTTAAAAATATTTTCTAAGCGATGAGCCAGGGTAGTAATTGCTTCTAACTCAACGCTAGCAGCTCCTCCTTTAAGAGAGTGAGCTGCTCGCATTAAATCGTGAATTTGGGCCGTACTGTGCTCAGATAGTAGTTTAAGTAAACCGTCTTCAATTAGCTGCAGTAGCTCAGGAGCTTCTTCTATAAAAAACTGATATGCTTGGTCACGAATTTCTGGGTTGATGGCCATAGTTTGTTATTGGTCATTGGTCATTGGTCATTGGTCATTGGTCATTGGTCATTGGTTATTGGTTATTGGTTATTGGTCATTGGTCATTGGTCATTGGTTATTGGTTATTGGTTATTGGTCATTGGTTATTGGTTATTGGTCATTGGTTATTGGTCATTGGTCATTGGTCATGGGGCATTTGTTATTG